>JBIIIX010000170.1:0-6468 GCA_044234415.1 Cyanobium sp. | reverse complement strand
CCCTGCCCTCCTCAACCCCCTTGCCGCCGAGCCCCAGCCGCCTCGGCACGATCAACCGCCGTCGCGGCCCGGCCCGGACGCCGCTGAATCCCTCCTTCCCGCAACGGAAGCCGTGCCGACGCCATCGCTGCGGCTCCCGCCGCCGGAGCCCCCCATGGCGCCGGCGGCTGCCACTGAGGCGCCGGCCTTGCCCGCGGCCGCCCGCCCGCAGCCACGGCCCGCCGCACCACCAGCGATCCCCCGGCCGCGGGAGCCGGCCCAGCCGCTGGCGACGGCCGACGCCTTCATGCGCTCGCTTGGCATCGCCCAACCCACCCCGATCGCCCAAGCCAACGGTCCCGCGCCAACCGAGCCCCCTGCCCCCTCCCATTAGCCGCAGGCGATCAGCTCCCCCCTGAACGCGTTGTCTTCCCAATCTCCAGCAGTTTCGCTGCCACGAGCCAACCCGGGGATGCCCGGGTTGTCCGCCGCTCCGTCACCTCTCAACCGCCCCCCGCTGTTGCGGCCTTTGCCAGCGGCTGCGAGCACGCCGCCCGCTGCCCCAGCCCGCCCATCGGCAACCCTCCCGCCACCACCTGAGCCCGCCCCTGGGCGCCAACGCGCCAGCGATCCACCACCCGAGCGCATCGTCCAGGCCACCGTGGTGCTCGCTCCACCGTCCCGCCGTCTCGACGACCTGGCCCACAGCGGCGGCATCAGCCGCTTCGGCCTGGGGCAGAGCTGAGAGAACGGCATGGCACTTCTCGACCTTGGCCTGATCACCCGCTGCTACACCACCCTGCTGGGTGAGCGGATCCCTCGCTATCCCGACTGGCCCGGTTCCACGACACTGACGGTGTCGGCCGGTCCGCCGGATCTGGTGAACGGCCCCAACGCCCTCAGCTTTTACCTGTATCACGTCCAAGAAGCTGCCCACAGCAAGGCCCAGGACTGGCCGCCCGGTGACCCGGTGCCCCAGCGCTTCCGGCCCATGGGGCTGACGCTCTACTACGTGCTGACGCCACGCAGCAACATCGCCGACGCCAACCTCCGGGCTCTGGCCGACCAGCTGGTGATGGGGCTGGCGCTCAAGACGCTGCGCGACATGCCGTTGATCGACGACACCACCACGGTCAGCACTCCGGGGGGGGCCTTACTGGTGATGCCGCCGTTGTTGCGGGGTCGCGGCAACCGCTTCCGCACCGTCTTGCAGCCCACGCCGGCCCATGAAGCCGCGCAGTACTGGTCGGCGGGCACCAACCCCCTGCGCCTGGCGGCCTACTACGAGGTGGCCGCCACCCTGCTGGAGCCCGACGAGCCCGTCAGGCGGAGTGGCCGCGTGCTGATGGTGGGGGTGCAGAGCGTGGTGCGGGGCCAGCCGGAGATCGAGCGCACGCGCAACACGGTCAGCTTCACGCCACCCGGTGCGCTCGATCCGATGAGCCTTGAGCTCTCCCCGGCCGAGGTGGCCTACGGCCAGACGCTGGAGGTGGTGGGGGCGAACCTCAAAGGTGACACCACAGCGCTGCTGATCGGCCACCGGGATTTTCCTGAGCCGGTGGAGGTGGATGCCCCCTGGACCCTGCAGAGCGATGGCACCACGCTGACGGTGAAGGTGCAGCCCAGTGCGGGCGCCCAGGCCCTGCTGCCCGGCATCTACAGCCTCACGGTGCGCACCAGCTCCCGTTTCACCCTGCCCGATGGCAGCCAGCGCGACTTCGACGCCTTCTCTAACCCGACAGGTTTTGCCATCGCGCCGGCGATCGTCGCGGTGAACGGTCCGGGCCCGGTGCTCACGATCGAGGTGAACGGGTTTGAGCCGCACCTGCTGGCGGCCAGCGAGCTGCTGCTGTTCGCTGGCGCCTCCCGGCTCACCCGGGTGGGAGCCGGACCCCCGGGAGCGGGAGAGTTCTTCACCCCGGCGGCACCCCCCTTAGCGGTGCGCAGCATCAGCTTCCGTTTTCCGGCCGGCCTGGCGGCCGGCAGTGTGCTGCCCCTGCGGCTGGTGGTGCGCGGAGCCGAATCAGGGCCCTGGTGGGAGACCGTGCCATGAGCCTGCCGCCGCTGCCGATCGAGGAACGCGTCAGCCCCGATGCGGTTTCGCCTCCCCTAGGGCCGGAGCGCGTACTCCAGAGCCAACGCATTGCCGCGGCGATCACAGGTCAGGTGCTGGACCTGCCCGGTGGACGCCTGACCCAGCTGGTTGAGCGGTTTGGGCTGGCTGCCCTCGATGCCGATGTGGTGGCGATCCTCTGGGTCGGCGCTTTCGATCCCGAGCTGCGGGCGCGGCTGATCGGCGGCGAACCCACCACGGGGCAGATCACAGTGCGGCTGATCGCTGCCCTGTTTGGCCATCCGCCGCGGGTGCGATTGGCGAGTGAGTCGGCTTTGCTGCTCTGGCAGATGGTGAGCGAGCATCCGCTGATCGACGGCAGTGCGGCGCTCAGCCTCGACCCGGCGATTTTGGCCTGGCTGGAAGGGGAGCACGAGCTGGACCGCTGCCTGGCCGGCCGCGCCCAGCTGCTGGAGCAACGGGAGCTGCCGATCGCCTGGCCGGTTGAGGCGCTCGCCCGGCGGGTGCAGGAAGGGCTGCGGCGCGGACAGCGCTGGCGGATCCACCTGATCAGCGAGGATCCCCTGGCCACCCGCTGGTGCGCCGCGGCCTTCGGCGCCGAATGCGGATTGCTGGTGATGGCGGTGCCCTCCGGTGCGCTGAGGGCTGAGCCGGATGCAGCGGTGCGCCTGCAACGCCAGGCCTTCCTCGACGGCTGTGTGCCGTGCCTGGCCTTGGAAGACGCGGCCCTCAGCCAGCCTTGCGGGGTTCTGCCCTTTCCGATCCAGATCCTCCATGGCCGCGGGGCGCCGCTGGAGGTGGCGCCTGAGCTGCACGACCTCGTCTGCGAGCTGCCTGGCCCTGATGTTGAAGAGCGAGAGCGCCTCTGGCGCGCGCTGTGGCCCGAATGCGCCGCCTGGCCCGCCCAGGAGCTGGCTGACCTGGCGCTCTGCCATGAAGCCGGCGTGGCCGACATCGCCGCCGTTGCCGCCAGCGCGCCCGCCAGCGCCGGCCAGGCCGCCGAGGCTCTGCGCGACCGCTTGCGCGGTGAGCTCAACCCTCTGGTTCACCGCATCGATGGCCGCTTCGTCTGGAGCGACCTGGTGCTGCCGCCCGCCACCGAAACGCGCCTGCGGGAGATCGCCTTCGAGGCCCGCGAGCGGGCCCGGGTGTGGGCCGACCCCGCCGCCGCCCGCCTGTTCCCCTACGGCCGCGGCCTGGTGGCGCTGTTCGCCGGGCCGCCGGGCACGGGCAAGACGATGGCCGCCCAGGTGATCGCGGCCGACCTTGGGCTGGACCTGCTGGCGGTGGACCTGTCGGCCGTGATCAGCAAATGGGTGGGCGAGACCGCCCAGCACCTGCAGGAGCTGCTTTCCTCCCGGGCCGCCCAGCGCTCGGTGCTGTTCTTCGATGAGGCCGACGCCCTCTACGCCAAGCGGGTGGAGGAGGTGCGCGACGCCCAGGACCGCTTCGCCAACGTCGACACCAGCCACCTGATGACAGCGCTGGAGGCCTACCCCGGCATCGTGCTGCTGGCCAGCAATCTGAAAGGCAACATCGACAGCGCCTTTCTGCGCCGCATCCGCCATGTGGTGGAGTTTGCAAGGCCCGATGCGGCAGCCCGTGCAGAGATCTGGCGGCGCACGCTAACTGGGCTGTTCGGTGCGACCACCTGCGCAGCACTGGCAAGTGACATCACGCGTCTGGCGCAACTGGAGGCGAGCGGGGCGCAGATCAAGACCAGCGCACTCTCCAGCGTGTTCGCGGCTCGCCGCGCCCGCCAGCAACCGAACCTCACACTGCTGGCCCAGATGCTCTCCCGCGAACTGGCGAAAGAAGGGGCTGGCTTGTCGACTCGGGATTTGGCGGCATTGACGGAGGGAGTGCCATGAAATCACTAGCTCAAAAACCTGCCCGCTCGGCTGCCAAGGTGCAACGCAAGGCCTCAGCACCCGGCAGACAGCGCGACGGCCACGAAGTCCAGGCGGACCAGGCCGCCCGCGCCTTCGTGCGGGGAGAAACGGGACTAGGGAGTCGGCTGACGCCGACTCCAGCGGCAGGCTTTGTATTGCCGGGCAGTCGCGGCGAATCCTTGCCCCTGTCCATGAGGACGACTCTGGAAGCCGCGTTCGATGCCCATCTCGGCGCGGTGCGCATCCACCGCGACGCGGCGGCGGAAGGCGCCGCCTCCAAATTCGGCGCGCACGCCTTTGCCAGCGGCTCCCACATCTTCTTCGGCGCGGGCCGCTTCGACCTCGCCAGCGAGTGCGGACGGGAGCTGATCGCCCATGAAGTCGCCCATGTGTTGCAACAGACCGGGCGCAAAGGATCGGATCACCGCCTTTGGGTCACGGCACAGGCCGGTGTAGCCGACATCCAGTGCAAGACGCTCGACGAGCTGTCCAAGAGCAAAGGCGACAAGATCCTGAACCGCATCGCCGACAAGCACATGGCGGCATCAGCGGACAAGACGCTCGAAAGAGCGGTAGAGGATGTCAAGACCATCACCAAAGGCCCCTCCGGTTCATTCCTGCCGATCAACCTCCCGGCGACCAATTTGGCAGGCGACCTCATTGCGGGCCTCGTAGCCACGCACAAGACAATTCCGGCGCAGGGCTTTCTGCTCGACTGCCTCAAGGTTCTGGGCGATCCCTATAACGTGGATTCCGAGGAGCTTCTCGACAACGACAAGGGCCACGAGACCCGCGTCTCGTTCGCTTCAGGCAACCTGATCGGCGCCCTGTTCGCTGACATGGGAGACGACTGGATTGCAGACGCGTTCGCGCAAAAGGATCTCAAGAAATTCCTCGGCATGTTCCGCGCGATGATACGCGAGTTCTTCTTCGGGCCCTGGCGCGAGACGCGGCCCGTCGATGGCCTCAAGCCAATGATCGCCGATATCCGAGTGAAGGGCACCCTTGGCAGTGCGGATCTAACGGTCAACGACCGCGTGCGGGCCGCGTTTGATTTCTTGGAGAAACTGGACGGCACCCGCGTCGAGCTGTTCAACGGATGGAAGGCCGATATCGAGAAGGATATAAATTCCGTTCGTACGAAGGAGAACCTTGGACCTGTCGCGCCGGTCTTCTCTCGCAAGATACTGATCTCCGTTGTTGCCCGAAATTGGGCTGACGCCGGTCAGTCCTTGGAGATCAATGAAGAAGAGAAAGCCAAAAAGAAACAGGCGCTCTCGGCCATCGAGCTGTTTTGGAGAGACGCGAAATTCCTGCCGGGAGCATTCAGAAACGACGAAAACAAACAAGCGTTCGCCGAGCGCCTCCGTTTGGTCATGATCTTTGTGGATGGAACCACGGGCGGCGATCTCTTCGCGACGCTGGCCGATGAGGCAATAGCCTTCTGGGACAGAGCCGAGGCGGTCTTCAAGAGCCGCATGGCGATGATCGACACCGGTAGCCTGGAAGAATTGGTATCCAACGCCGCCAAGCTCCGCCAGTCCGACATCAAGAATGATGGCGACGTGGCCGTGCTGGGCATGACACTTGCCGTGCTGGCGAAAGAGCTCTTCAAACTGCAAGCGAACAAGAAATCGGCAGCAGCCGTGGGTGGGACGCCGCCTTCCGTGGCCGATCTCATCCCGCCGCCTGACGAGTACCAGAAGCGGCTCCAGGCCTTCGAGAACGCTCTTAACCGGCAGACGAGCCAGGTGATGCCCGGCGGCGTCAGGCTCCTCCAGGCCTTCGGCTTGCGAGCCGCGACTTCCAAGGATGCCGCAAAGGCCGGGGCGCTGGGCTGGGTGATGGTGATGACCTCGCGACTCATCGACGCGTTGCACCACTACACGGCGGCGCTGGAGGCGGCTCCTAACAAAACCTCGGACGTTCGCGTTGCCCACCGTGCGCTAATGGCGTGGAATCTTCTCAGCATCGGACTGCTGATCGGTAACAAGCCGCTGGTCGACGTCGCCGCCGACGTGCTGCGCGCCAAGGAGATTGGCCATAGCTACCTGGCCCTCATCAGCGACTGGGAGACCGACACTGAGGCGCCAATAGAGCAGATGGTCGTCGATAACGCCATCGACAAGGATAATCCTGCTCGGATGTCCGGACCGAAGGCGCCGCTAAGGCTGTCGCTGCAGTCGATCGTGCGGATTTTTCAGGCCGATTCGCTTGAGAAACTCGCCGCGCGGCTTGAAATCGCGGTGGCGCCCGGCCGACAGAAGACCGGCGTCCTGACCAAGGAAGACCTGCCCGATCTCAAGAAGGCCGAAGAGGACTGGCAGGTTGAAATCAAGGTGAAGCGCCCCGAGCGCTGGCTGGTGAAGGACGCGCAGTTCGTATTTTTTCCTCACCAGGGCCAAGATCCTGTCTTTGCGAAGGCTAACCCCATGAAGACGAAGCCCTCGCCAAATGTCATCCGCGACCTCATCCGCGACCACGACAAAACCAAGTCACAGCTACTGCCAAAGCAGGATCCCA
>JBIIIX010000101.1:0-9328 GCA_044234415.1 Cyanobium sp. | reverse complement strand
AGGCGCTGCTCCAGCGCCTTCAGCCGGCGGCCATCGCCCGGTTCCTGCTGGCGCAGGCGCCATTCCCCGTAGGCGTCATCCAACCGCGGGCTGAGCCGCAGGCGCCGCTCCAGCGCTCGCGGCGACTCCAGACGGATCTGGTCGTCCAGCATCTCCAGCACCATCCCCCAGGCGCCGATGGCGGCGGCCTGCTCCAAGGCCGGCTCGAGCAGCCGCTCCCGCTCCGCCGCCGGCAGGCCGCTCAGCAGGGTGACGGCCCGGTGCAGGCGCTCGGCCTGAAGGAGCTTGGCTGGGATGTCGGCCGCGCCGACCGGCAGACGGGCCGCGGCCAGCAACCGTTCCGCCGCAAGGGCGGGACGCCCACGGGCTTCGAGATGGTCCGCCAGAAGGTCGACTGCCGCCCGTCGCGCTGGCGGCAAGGCGGCGCTGTCGGTTCCACGGCCGCTGGCCGGGCCCGTGAGCGCCAGCTCCAGAGCGGCCAGCCGCTCGCTCTGACCACCGGTCAACCGCTCCAGGGCCCTGGCCGCCAGGCGATGATCGAGGTTGGCGTTGGCGGCTCGCCATTGCAGCAGAAGCCATTGAACCCGCCCAGAACCACGGTCAGGGCTGAAGCGATCCAGCACCGTCAGGGCGGCGGCTGGGGCTCGGCAGCTGAGTAGCACGTCCGCGGTCCCCAGGATCTTGGGCAGGCTGACCGGCGGCATCGGATGCTCCAGCAGCCGCTGACGCAGCCGGGACAGGCGTTCGTCCTCGCCGGTGGCGGCACTGAGACGGCACAGCTCATCCAGGCCGTCCAGGTCGTCCCGACGCAAGCGGGCCTGAAAGATCGCCTCACTGAGCCTGGGCGGCTGGTCCTTGCCCCGCGGGGCTGGTGTGTCGAGGGTCGCTGTCGCTGGGGCCATCGGGGTGCTGGGGCTGGTCGCGTCGGTCCGTTGCGCCCTCGGCCGTTGGTTGCCTTGCGGCCCCGGCCCTGGAATCTGGGCAACGGCTCCGGTTCGAGCGAGAGCTGAGGGGAGGGCAGCGGCGGAGCCCGCGGCGATGGGGATGAACCCCAGCAGAGCCAGGGGCAGCAGCCCCCAGCTCAGAGGGCGATGGGGTGGGCTAACGCACCGATGAGGCGATGGGCGGAGCGAGCCGGGAGGCTGTCGCGGCTGCGGAGCCGGGGGTGCCCAGATCGGGCCCACAGGGGTGCGGCTGGTCAAGGACAATGGCGGTGACAGGGTTGGGATGCTGGGCCAGCCGGTCCGATGACCTCAACGTCAACCTAAGGGAACCCGCCGACCCAGACCCGGCCGGTTGCCAGTTCCTCCGCTCGCTTTCTGATCCCCGCATGGATCTCTCCGCTGCCACCGCCGCGTCTGTCACCTCCGCGACTGCCACCGCACCCATTCCGGCCCGCATCCTGGTGGTGGGTTCCGGCGGCCGCGAAAACGCTCTGGGATGGGCCCTCGCCCGCTGTCCGGCGGTCGAGCGGGTGTGGATCGCCCCCGGCAACGGCGGCAGCGATGGGATCCCGGGCTGTTGTTCCTTGCCCATCCCCGACGACGACGCGGCAGCCCTGAAGTCGTTTGGCCTCCAGAATCAGATCGATCTGGTGGTGATCGGTCCGGAGGCGCCCCTGGCGGCGGGCCTGGCTGATCAGCTGCGGCACGCCGGGCTCATGGTGTTTGGTCCTGGCGCCGACGGCGCCCAGCTCGAGGCGAGCAAGCGCTGGGCGAAGGAGCTGATGCTCACGGTCGGCGTACCGACCGCCGGCCATTGGGTGGTGGAGAACCGGGAAGCGGCCCTGGCGCTGATCGACGAGCTGCGTCGGCCCCTGGTGGTGAAGGCCGATGGCCTGGCGGCTGGCAAGGGCGTCACCGTGGCCAGCACGGTGGAGGAAACGCGCCAGGCCGTTGAGGCCGCCTTTGCCGGCCGGTTTGGAAGCGCCGGAACAACGTTGGTGCTGGAGGAGCGCCTGCAGGGTCCCGAGGTGTCGGTGTTTGCCCTCTGCGACGGCCACACCATGGTGGTGCTGCCTCCCGCCCAGGACCACAAGCGCATCGGCGAAGGCGACACGGGCCCCAACACCGGCGGCATGGGCGCCTACGCCCCGGCTCCCCTGCTCGATGCCGAGGCGTTGGAGCGGGTGCGGCGGCAGCTTCTGGAGCCAACTCTGGCGGCGCTGCGGCAGCGGGGCATCGATTATCGGGGCGTGATCTTCGCCGGGCTCATGCTCACCCCATCCGGTCCCCAGGTGATCGAGTTCAACTGCCGCTTCGGCGACCCCGAATGCGAAACGCTGATGCCGCTCCTGGGCCCCGAACTCGCGGCGGTGCTGTTGGCCTGTGCCCGAGGCGACCTGGCAACCGCCCCGCCCCTGAGCGTGCTGCCGGGTTGCAGCGCCTGCGTCATCGCCGCCGCCGCCGGCTACCCCGGGGAGATCCGCCGCGGTGATCCGATTCATGGCGCCGTGCCCCCGGCCGAAGATCTGCAGGTGTTTCATGCCGGCAGCCGGCGCGACGACGCTGGCCAGCTGGTCACCGCCGGCGGGCGGGTGCTGGCGGTGGTGGCCCAGGCGGAGGATTTTGATCAGGCTTTCCAGCGGGCCTATGGCGGCTTGGATGCTGTTCACTTTGTAGGGATGACCTTTCGCCGTGACATCGGCCATCAGGTCCGTCGTGCCCCCCAGGGAGTGGTCGCCCCATGACCACGGCGGCACGGAGCGTGACCCCAAGCGCGGCCCCAGGCGCGGCGACGAGGAGCTGGCGGCGGCGCCTGGCCCGCTGGTGGGCCGAGTTCAGCCTCCAAACCAAGCTCTTGGCGGTCGCCACGCTGGTGGTGAGCCTGCTGATGACGGGCATCACCTTCTTTGCCCTCAACGGCATCCGTCAGGACGCTCGCATGAGCGACACCCGCTACGCCCGCGATCTTGGCCTGCTGCTGGCGGCCAACATCAGCCCTCTGGTGGCCCAGGGGCAGGATCGGGAGTTGGCGGAGGTGGCCGAGCGCTTTTGGCAGAGCAGCCGCAGCCTTCGCTACATCGTGCTATCCGATGCCGAAGGGGTGATTTATCTCGGCATTCCGATGGGCACGGGCAATAGCTCAAGTACTGGCGACACCCTGCTCAGCCGGCGTCTGGAACTGCCGGCCGATCTACAAAACCGGCCGGACAATCCGCTGGTGCGTCAGCACCTCACTCCCGATGGCCAGGTCACCGATGTGTTCGTGCCGATCCTGCGTGATGATCGCTATCTCGGGGTGCTGGCGATGGGCATCAATCCCAATGAGACATTGCTGGCCAGCGCCGCGCTCACCCGTGAGGTGACGGTGGCGGTGTTCGTTTCGATCTGGGTATTAGTGATTCTGGGTTCCGTATTCAATGCCCTCACGATCACTCAGCCCGTCAAGGAATTGCTGCGCGGCGTGCGCTCGATTGCCCGCGGTCGCTTCGAAACGCGCATCGCCCTGCCGGTGGGTGGAGAATTGGGTGAGTTGCTGCAGGGATTCAACACGATGGCCTCCCAGCTGGAGGCCTACAAGGCTGCCAACATTGAAGAGTTGGAAGCCGAGCAGGTCAAGCAACAGTCGTTGATCGCCACGATGGCGGACGGCGCCATGTTGCTGGATGCCGAAGGCAGGATTGTGCTGGCTAATCCAACAGCGCGGCGCCTGTTCCGCTGGGAGGGCCGCAATCTGGAGGGCGATGCCTTATTAAGCGTGCTGCCGGACCGCCTGGCTATGGACCTGCATGGACCGCTGGAGAGCCTGATTAGCAGTGAGCGTGAAAGCACGGAGTTGCGCTGTAGCTTGCCAGAGCCAACTCGCACCCTTAGGATTGTTCTCCAGTCGGTGCGGGATGGCAGTGGCGAGATTCTCAAAGGCATTGCAATGACCATTCAGGACCTCACCCGGGAGGTGGAACTGAATGCCGCGCAAAGTCGTTTCATTAGCAATGTATCCCATGAGCTGCGCACACCTCTGTTTAATATAAAAAGCTATATTGAAACGCTTTATGATATGGGCGATCAGCTCACTGAATCCGAGAAGGTCGAGTTCCTTGGCATCGCCAATGCTGAAACCGATCGGCTGACGCGTCTCGTGAACGATGTGCTTGATCTTTCTCGGCTGGAGTCAGACCGATCCTGGGATCTTGAGCCGTTGGACCTGGGCATGGCGATTGAACAAACCCTGCGCACCTACCGCCTGAATGCTGAGGATAAGGGGGTCAGCCTTTTGTTCGAACCAGATCCCCAGCTGCAGCAGGTGCGGGGCAACTGGGATCTGTTGTTGCAGGTGCTCGATAATCTGGTGGGCAATGCGCTCAAGTTCACGCCCCGGGGGGGGAGGTTGCGACTGCTGGCCTATCCATGGCCAGACCATTGTCTACTGGAGCCAGGAACCGAGCCCAGCGGCAATCCCACCTGTGCTCTCACCTCACCCCTTCCCCGTCTGCGGGTTGAGCTGGCGGATACGGGTTGTGGCATCTCTGAGGCTGATCAGCAGCGCATCTTCGATCGCTTCTATCGGGTCGAGAATGCTGTCCATACCGAAGTGGGCACCGGCCTGGGCCTCTCGATCGTGCGCGGCAATCTGGAAAAACTTGGCACCGCCATCCACATGGTCAGTGAACCAGGAATTGGCACCACATTCTGGTTCGAGCTGCCCTTGGAGCATGCCGACCAAGACGAGCTTGCCCTTCAGGCTGAGCGGCGGGTCCACGAGCGGGAGTTGACCTCCGTGGCGGGCTGACCTGAAGCCGCAGCCATCACATGAGGTGGCGGTGTCGTTTGGCCTAGTCGACCATCCGGCGGAAGATCACGCTTGTGGCGGAGAGCATCCGAGCAGCTGGCGCGGATTGAGGCTCAGGATCTCAGCATTGCAAGCGCCTGGCGGGGGCCTTAAGGTTTTGGAGGTAGGCCAGGACCTCATGGCTCGCTTTCCACCCCGCGCATGATGCGGGCTAGATCACTGCGCTCATCAATACTGATGCGGTGTGGTACACCACTGATGATCCGCTCGAAGTTGGAGAAGGAGTCAAGAATCTCGGGCCCATTGCTGGTGATGACAAATTCACGAATGCCTTTGTCGTGCCAGGAGCCACGCATCTTGAAGACATTGAGAGCCCTGGCCATTTCACCGCGAATCTCAACATACTGGAGCAGTAAGATTGTGTCGGTAATCGTGGAAATATGGGAGTCAGTGATGGAGTGACTGCCCATAAACTCCTCGGAAGTATTTGTGAAAAACCCAGCGATTTCTTCTTGCTTCGCGTAGCCCGTTACCCCAATCACGAATTGACGGAAAGCGTTGTGGCTGACGCCGCGGGCCAGGGCCGACAACGAGTCGATCGCCATGCGGGAGGGCTTGAATTGGCCAATTTCTGTTTTGATGATCTGAAGGTGATCTTCAAGGCCCGTCGATTCTGGATAGGCGCAGATGATCTTGAGCAGCCCATCCTGTTCCATCTGCTCGAAATCGATCCCCCAGCTTGTGGCATTGCGCAGCAGCTGCGCCCGTGATTCTTCGTAGGCAAATAAAATCGCTCGCTCCTTGCTTCGGCAAGCATCTTCGATGAATTTAGACACCAGTAGCGTTTTACCGGTTCCCGTGGCTCCCGTGGCGAGAATGATCGAGTCCTTGAAGAATCCACCACCACACATCTCATCCAGGCGCGGCACGCCGGAGCTGAGGCGCACATTCGATGAACGCTGCGTGAGCCGCATCGCACCGAGGGGGAAAATGTTCACGCCATGGCTTCCCATCGTGAATGGGAATTCGCCCTTCATGTGGGTGGTGCCACGCAGCTTCAGGATCTCCACGGTGCGACGCCGCCGCTCACCCTCAAGCACATTGCGGAGAATCACAACATTATCGCTCACAAACTCCTCAACACCATAACGGGCTATTGGTCCATATTCATCAATGCGCTCGGTGGTCATCACGGTCGTCACGCCAATTTCCTTGAGCCGTGCAATCAGCCTAAAGATTTCGCGTCGAACGACCGAAACTGCATCATATTGCTGAAAGACAGCTGTGATCGAGTCGATGGCAACACGCTTGGCTTTGTATTTGCGAATCGCATAGTTTATGCGCTCCAGCAAGCCGGAAAGGTCGAAGCTGCCGGCAACATCCTGCCCTTCCGGGTCGGGTGAAGCATCAAGAATGAAGAGCTTGTCCTGCTCCACCAGCTCCTGCAAGTTCCAGCCGAAACTGGCAGCGTTGCGAAGGATATCGAGGGGTGACTCCTCAAAGGTCACAAAGATGCCGGGTTCATTGTACTGACGGATGCCGTTGTACAGGAAATTCAAGGAAAATACGGTTTTTCCGGTTCCGGATGTGCCGCTGATCAAGGAGCAGCGTGCGATCGGTAAGCCGCCATGGCAGATGTCATCGAAACCCTCGATGCCCGTGGGCAGCTTCTGCACCTGGATCAGGCCGTTGGTGCTTTGCGTTGGGTCCTGCATCACGGGGAGGTTAGGGGAGGAGGATCGCGGAGGGCTGTGCCCAGAAGTAGCTGAAGAGCGTTCAGGGCTTGTCATCAGGGGCCCGTCACCAGGGGCACGTCATCAGGGGCTGCTGCCAACGTCCGGCTCCTCGTTGAGGCCACGGCCGTAGCCTTCCTCAGCCAGTTCCTCGTAGAGCAGGTCCAAGCCGATCAACACCCTTTCACGGTCTGAGAGATCGCCGATGATGCGGCGTACCGGTGGCGGCAGGATCTTGGCGAGCGTGGGTGTGGCGAGGATCTTGTCCTCTTCAGCAAGTTGGGGATTCTTGAGCACATCAATCACCTTCAAGGCATAGACCCCTTGAAACTCCGTTTCGAGAATGTTGCGCAGCGTTTTGAGTGCGCGCATCGAATTGGGGGTGTTGCCGGCGACGTAAAGCTTGAGAATGTAGGTCTTGCAGGGTGACATCTCAGTTGCTCTCCTCGATGGTTTTTGGGGCTGGGGGGGACGGCACGATCTGCAGGGCTTGGCCTGCATGGGCGAGTGCCCGCAGGGGCGGATCGGCCGGCACCGAGCTGCGGTACATCTCGCAGAGATGGGCCATGACATCCAGCAGGGCCAGACGATAGTCCTGCAGGAAGTCGCTCTTGATGCCCTCGATCATCAGCTGCTTGCTGAAATCGCCGATCAGATTCATATGGATTTCAACGGTGCTGGTGATCGGTAGGTCGCTGAAGAAGGCCGTGTTCACAAAGCTCTCCAGGGCCTGGTTGGCGGCGGCTGGGTCGCGGAAATAACTGATCAGCAGGTCGCGATAGGTGCGGCGCAAGGAAGCCACCAACTCCTTGCGTTCAGGCAGCGGCAGGTTGGCCAGAAAGCGGCTGGGGTCCCGCTTGTAGTAAACCCCGTAATAGCCGAGCCGCCCCTTCAGCCGGTTGGCGAGTTTCCAGCGCTCCTCCGTCTGCCCGGGGGCTTCGGGCGCCAGGGGCGCGGTGCTGAGCAGGCCGCGGCGCAGGAAGCGGGAGAGCGCCGCGTCCAGGCTGTAGCTGAGCTGCTCCAGTTGGTCCTGGGGCAGATGCACCTCGGCGTCGTGGTACTCGATCCGACCGGTGACCTCGCCGATCACCACCGCCGGCCACAACAGTCCCCGCTCGACCATGGTCTGATAAGTCTGGCTGGACAGGCTCCCCTGCTCCAGCAGCACGGCGTCGAAATCCTCCCGGCGGGCGTCGAGAAGGGCCACCGGATCGGCGTCGCCGTCGATCGCCTCCAGCTGGTATCGCCCACCTCGCAGCCAGAGGCGGCTGGCTTCGGCCAATCGGGGTTCACGCAACAAGGAGGCGATCGTCAGGGCGGGCTCATGCATGGCCGCAGGCTCTCGGAGGACATCTCCCCCGCTTCACTCCTGATCTTGACGGGGGGAAGGCGCGAAGGGGAGGATCTTGGTTTGTCTTTCGATTGCCGTGCGCTCAGGCCCCCTAATGGTGGCGCCGAACGGAGCAGTGTGAGCCCCCGCGGCCTCTGCTGCCTGTCTCCGGCCTTCCAGCCTGACCACGCCCCCCACCGCCATGCCGGACACCACCACCAGCCCAGCAGCCTCCAGCCGAGCAGCCGCCAGCCCAGCTCCGGCCGGCGCTGAACTGGGCACCTACGCCATCGTTGAGGCCTCGGGTCAGCAGTTCTGGCTGCAGCCCAACCGCTACGTGGACATCGACCGTGTCGATGCCCAAGAGGGAGACACGATCACCCTGGACAACGTCCTGCTGCTGCGTGATGGCTCGGGAACCACGATCGGCCAGCCCTATGTGCAAGGTGCCAGCGTGCAGCTTGAGGTGTTGGCGCACCGGCGCGGGCCCAAGATCATCGTCTATAAAATGCGCCCTAAGAAGAAAACTCGTCGCAAGAATGGCCACCGGCAGGAACTCACCCGGGTCAAGGTGACGGCGATCACGGTGGCGGGCAAAGCCAGCGCCTGATCAGGCCTAGAACCCAGGACCGGCACCGGACCCTGAGGCGATTTTTCGTTCCCATCTCTCCCTTCCCCCCTTCCCCATGGCCCACAAGAAAGGCACAGGCTCCACCCGCAACGGTCGCGATTCCAACGCCAAGCGCCTTGGCGTCAAGCGCTATGGCGGTGAATCCGTCAGTGCCGGCTCGATCCTGATCCGGCAGCGCGGCACCTCCGTGCTGCCCGGCTTGAACGTGGGCCGCGGCTCCGACGACACGCTCTACTCCTTGGTGGATGGCGTGGTGAGCTTTGAGACCATCCGCCGGTCCCTGCGTAGCCGCAAGCGCATCAACGTCACGGGCGCCTGATCCTGGAGCGCGCCGCCTGGGGCTTTCTGGTTCTCGATAAACCGTCAGGCCTCAGTTCCCACGCTTGCGTCAGCCAGGTGAGGCGGGCCTATGGCCTGCGACGGGTGGGCCACGGCGGCACCCTGGATCCCGCCGTCACGGGGGTGCTGCCCGTGGCCCTCGGATCGGCCACGCGTTTGCTGCCGTATCTCAGCGGCGAGAAGTCCTACCAAGGCACCATTCAGCTCGGGCTGCGCACCAGCACCGATGACATGGAGGGAGACGTTCTCGAGCAGCTGCCGCTGCCCGCCCTGAATGTGGACACCCTCCACGAACTCTTGGCGGGCTTCCAGGGCGCGATCCAGCAGCGTCCGCCCCAGGTGTCGGCGGTCCATGTCGATGGCGAACGGGCCTACCGCAGGGTGCGGCGCGGTGAGCAGCTGCAGTTGCCGCCCCGTCCGGTCACCATCCACCAGCTCGAGCTTCTCCACATGGATGCGGAGCGCGGCCTGCTGAGCGTTGCCGTGCGCTGCTCCGCCGGCACCTACATCCGCTCGCTAGCGCGGGACATCGGCGAACGTCTCGGGTGTGGTGGCTGCCTGGCT
>JBIIIX010000108.1:0-9151 GCA_044234415.1 Cyanobium sp. | reverse complement strand
AGGGCGACGCAATCCAGATCGCACGAATTGCGCTGGCGCAACAACAAGTCAGCAAATCTACTGGGTGCCTGGCATTCGCGTGATGAGCTCAGGTTTACTACGCAGTTGCAACGCCACCGGTGATGTCTTCGCCGCCCTCTCCACCAGTGCCAATCCAGCCATCGTCAATCTGCTCAACCTGGATCCATCTCGCAAAGCCAGTGTCACCGGCAATGGCAATGCCAATGTGCTGGTCGGCAGCCCGGGTACCAGCGACCGACTGGAGGGCGGTGGCGGGTTAGATACCTATGTCGTTGGCGGACTAGACGCCACGATTGTCGTAGCAGCGCCCGACAGCAAGTCTGTCTACAGCACCTCAGCCGAAAACGACATCATCGCGTTTGGAGCTTCTCAGGAATATATTTACATCAACACGCCGAAAGGTAACCAGAACAACCCTGGCCCTATTAACACGCCTCCTTCATCAGGCTTGTTTTCGGTAACCCCAGGAGGTGCCGCGGCGGTTCCTGCCGACAAGCGGAGCGCCGCATTGTCTCTCTCGCCCTGCCTGGCTGCCTCACCCCAGGTTGAAACGCAGCAGCCGGAGGGTTTGATGCCTCCCCTGCTGGCCTGGCTGCCGGGCTCTAGCCCGTCCCACCAGGGCGGCCTGCTCAGCCAAGTGTCGCCGGTGTTGGATCCCGAGCGGGAGCGCTGCGCCACGGGCATCTGCGCCGGCAACGACAGCCCACCTCGCCCCAATCGCGTGGAGCCCAAGGGATTCCCGGGCGCTCCCTCCCTGCTGGGCTTTGGTCTTGCCCCCGGCAATGCCGATCGCATCTTCGTGCCGGCGCGGGGGTTCAGCTTCCAAGGCATCCCGATCGACCGCTTGATCAAGCCGGGCCAAGCGATCAAGGTGCTGGTGGTCAACGATGTGAACTTCAAGCCGGGGGGTGTGATCAGCCCCGGGCGGCTCAAGGCCTTGCTCGCCAATGCCAGGGGGCTGGAAAACGTGCGCAGCGATGAAGCGCCGCTGGTGTACTTCCGCCAGAACGGCCTATTGGTGTTTTCTCAGAACGCCCAACCCTTGGGAAGTCGCCAGAATCCGGGCCGGGTGCTCGCCCAGCTGCTGGATGCCCAAGGGCGGCCGCTGCCGTTGTCCCCCTCCCAGGGGCAGCGGTTTTATGACGCCAAGTTCTTGCAGTTCCTTTCTCGCTAGCCAGTCCTTCCGTTCACCCCGCCTCTCACCGACCACCCCGCCTCACCGACCACCCCGCCGCTCGCCGTGCCCTGCCGCTGATGCCCACCGCCGCCACCGCCATGGCGCCCGTGCTGCTCGCCCAGCTGTTGGCGCCCTCCCCCCAGCCGGGGCCGGTGCGGTTGCCGGCGCCAGGCCCGCCGCAGCGGCAGGAGCAGACGCCCACTCGGGCGCCGTTGCTGGCGCCCCCCGCACCGCGGGCGCCGGCGGGCGGGGCAGCTGAACCCGCCAGCCCGGGGGCGCCGGCTGGTCCCGAGGCCTCCCTGCCGCGGGTGGAGGGCCTGGAGCGGTACCCAGCGGCGCTGCTCTCGCGGCTGCTGGCCCCCTGCCTCGCGCCTGACGCCACCGGCATGACCCGCCTGGAGCGTTGCGCCGCCCTGCTCACCAGCCAGCTGGTGGCCGATGGCTACCTCAACAGCCGCGTCTTTCCCCTCGCCGACCCCGCCCCCAACGGCACCTTGCTGGTGGTGGAGGGGCGGATCGTGGAGGTGCGGGTGGAGAGCGCCGATGCCGGTCTGCGCCAGCGCCTGCAACGCCTGGTGCTGCCGTTGCGGGGCCAGGTGCTGCACCTGCCCAGCCTGGAGCGCCAGCTGGATCTGCTCGAGCGGCTGCCGGGGGTGAGCGGCGTGCGGGCCAGCCTCAACCGCCTCGGCGGCGACAGCACCAAGGCGGTGCTGGTGCTGCAGGTCGACCCACAAGCCCGCGGCATTCAGGGTGAGCTCAGCCTGCGCAATGACGGCAACACCGGCAGCGGCCAGTTTCGCGCCCTCGGCGTGGTCGCCCGGGGGGGGCTGCTGCGGCCCGCCGATCAGCTGCTGCTGGTGGGGGAGCTAAACGCGGATGCCGATCCGGAGCTGGGCTATCGCCTGATCTCCCTCAGCTACCGCCTGCCCCTGGGCTCCCGTTGGGCCTTCACCGTCGCCGGCGCCTCCAGCTGGCGGCAGCTGGTCGAGAGTCCGCCGCCGCTCTACGACCTCACCTTCCAGCAGGAGCAACTGCTGGGCCGCTTTGAGCTGACCCTGCACGAAGACCTGGGCCAGCGGCTGACGGCCTTCGCCGGCCTGAGCGCCAATCAAACCCGCTCGTTGCTGGCGGGACAACGCTTTGCCGGCATCCTGGGAGGCGCCGCGGAAGGCGCCCTGAGCAGTGGCTTCCTGCAGGCCGGGCTGGCCTGGGAGCGCTGGCTGGGCAACGCCGAGCTCCGGGCCAACCTCTACGGGCTGCAGGGCATCGCCGCCTTCAGCGGTGACGCCGCCTCGCGGGAGCTGGCGTTCTATGGCATCGAGGTGGGCCAGGCCCGGGCGATCGGCGGCGAGCTCGCCCTGGCCTGGCCCTTCGCGCCCCGCTGGCTGCTGCAGCTGCGGGTCGCGGGCCAGGAGGCCCTGGCGCCCCTCACCAGCCCGATGGGCTTCAGCCTCGGCAGCGACAACGGCCTGCGGGGTCTGCCCGGCCAGGTGATCAGCGGCGACAGCGGCCTGCTCGGCAGCGCCGAGCTCAGCTGGGCCTTGTGGCGCCGCGGCAACGAAGAGCTTCAGCTGGTGCCCTTCCTCGGCGCCGGCTGGGTGAGCAGCGCAACGTTGAATGGGATGTCCAGCGGCAGCGTTGGCGCCGGAGGCCTGCTGCTGCGCTGGCTCAGCGGTCGCCATTGGCTGCTGGAGCTGGGTTGGGTGTCGCAATTCGGCGATGGGCTGCCGGCCGCGACCGCGCCCAACTGGCTGATCGACATGGGCCTCTACTCCAAAGTGAGCTATCGCTTCTGAGCCCGCTTCTGAGCCCGCTTCTGAGCCGAGTCCTCTCCTATGTCCTCGCGATTCTGGTGCTGCTGTTGCTGCACCAGGCGCGGCTGGCGGAGGCCCTCAACCTTCGCCTCTACGACCTTGCCCTGACGCTGCGCCCCCTGCCGTCGGCGGCCGGCCTGCCGATCCGGGTGGTGGCGATCCAGGAAAGCGACCTGCGCCGTCTTGGCTGGCCGATCGCCGATCGCTTCCTGGTGGCGGCGATCCAGCGCCTGGAGGCGGCCGGGGTGCAGGCGATCGGCCTCGATCTCTACCGCGACCTTGGGGTAGGCGAGGGCCACCAGCAGCTGCGGCGCCTGGCCGCCGCCCCGGGAGCGTTGATTTCCGTGTACAGCGAAATCGATCGCATCCCGGCCATTCCCGGCACCCCGCCCGCCCGGCGGGCCTACAACGATCTGCTGCTGGACCGCGACGGCGTGGTGCGGCGCGACCTGGTGCACGTGCGCGGCCAGGGTGCCGCGGTCGTGGCCCTGCCCTTGCGGCTGCTCGAGCACAGCCGCGGCCAGAACCCCGGTCCCCTGCGCCAGCGGCTGGAGCGCGATCCCGGCAGCCTGGCGGCGCTGGATGCCCAGGCGGGCGGCTACAGCGACCTCGATGACGCCGGCCTGCAACGGCTGCTGACCTTCCACGATCCCGCCACCATCCCCAGTTGGAGCCTGAGCCAGCTGCTGGCGGGTGAGGTGCCCGCCAACGCCCTGCGCGACACGATCGTGCTGGTGGGGAGCCGGGCGCCGTCGCAGCGGGATCTGTTTCGGGTGGCGATTCCCCAGGGCGGCAAGGGAATGCCGGCGGGGCAGATGGCGGGGGTGGATCTGCACGCCCAGCGCCTGGCTTCGCTGCTGGCGCTGGAGCGAGGCCAGCGGCCGGGGCTGACGGCGGCGCCCGGCTGGCTGAACGCCGGGCTGCTGGTTGCGGCGCTGCTGCTGGGGGTGGGTCTGGGGGAAGGGATCGGCAGCCTGCGGCGCAGCGTGGTGGCCGTGGCCCTGGGCAGCGCCGCGGCCCTGGCGGGGGGGCTGACGCTGCTGTTGTTCGGGGGCCTGTGGATCAACCTCACCCTGCCGTTGGCGGGGCTGCTGGCCATGGCCGCCGCCGGCTGGACGGGGCGGGGGGCGGAACAACAGGGGCAGCGGCGCCAGCTGCAACGCTTGCTCGGCCACACCCTCTCGCCGCTGGTGGCGCGGGAGTTGTGGTCGCAGCGCCACAGCCTGCTGGCGGGGGATCGCTTCCGCGGCCGCCGTCAGTTCGTGACGATCCTGCTGGCGGACATCAGCGGCTTCATGGGGCTGGCGGAGCAGATGGAACCGGCGGCGTTGCTGGACTGGCTGAATCGGGTGCTGGAGGAGGTGGTGGCGCCGATCGAGGCTGGCGGTGGGCTGGTCAACAAGTTCACCGGCGATGGGCTGCTGGCGGTGTTCGGGGCGCCCCTGAGCCAGGGGCGGGAGGCGGATGCCCGTGCCGCCTTGGCGGCCGCCAGGGGGATCCGGGACGGCCTCGCCAACCTCAACGCCAAGCTCACCCAGGAGGGGGCGCCACGGGTGCGGCTGCGCCTGGGGCTGCACAGCGGCTGGGTGCTGGCCGGCTCATTGGGCAGCCGCGACCGCTGGGAATACGGGGTGATCGGCGACGCGGTCAACTGCGCCGCCCGCATCGTGGCGTTGCGGGGGCCGCCCATGGCGGAGGGCTGCCGCATCCTGATCTCAGCCATGAGCCGCGATCTGGCCGGTGCCGGCGCGAACGGCAGCGGCAGCGGCGGCCTGGAGGATGGCGGGAAAGGGGGCGAGGAGAGCGGCGGAGATGGCGGCGACAGTGGCCGCTGCTGGGGCGTGGTGTCGCTCCTTGGTCGTCAACGCCGCGAGGAAATCTGGGAGCTGTGAGCGTCGGCGCGGGGAATCGGGGTGTCGCAGACGACGGTGATGGTGGCTGGCAGGCGGTCGGCGAGATGGGAATAGCCCCAGCGGGCGAGCAGATCCGCGGTGTTCACGCTGGTGCCGCACTGGCGCCACAGGGCCCGCAGATCTTCGCGGGCGGAGCGCCGGGCGGCGTCGCCCGGCCCGGAGGCCAGCAGGCTGCGGGCGGGCGGGGCCTGGGGCTCGGCGCTGCCCTCGCAGGCGGGGAAGCTCTCCCACAGTCCAGCGCCGAGGGACGCGGAAAACCGCAACAGCCGCAGGGAGGCGCCGCGGCGCGCCGGCTGGATCGATTCCCCCCCCGGCCAGCGCGTCACCAGGGGAACGGGCTCGGGCCCATCGCCTTCGATCAGCCCAAGGAGGGGCTGGGGCCCGGGGTCGAGAACGCCGTCCTCAGGCACCAGATGGGCTAGGAGCCGCGCCGCGCAGGCGCCGCGGGTGCCACCCGACTCGCGGCGGAGCGGGAAGCGGCGGCTGCGGTCGGTGGAGCCGCCGCTCTGCTGGGCGGTCAACGCGGGCGGGGTGGGGGGCTCGGAGGCCCCAGGTGCCAGCGCCCGGGGTGTGGGGAGCACGGGCGCCTCCCGCGGCCGGGGAGCGAGGGAGGCAACCTCCAGCCCATTCCTCGACAAGGCTTCCGCCACCCGGCCCATGGGCGGCAAGCCCCCCGCTGCCAGGTTCCTGAGCGGCAAGCTGGCGGGTGGTGCACTCCCGAGCGGCAGCGGCGGGGCGAGCCAGAGGGCAAGGGCGATGGCGGGGTGCATGGAGGCTCTCCTGGGGCGGAGGGAGCAGGAAGGGGGCTCGCGCGCGTTGACTACTGGGGAGCAGCCGGTGCGGCATCCGCCGCGGGGGAGCAGCCGGTGCGGCCTCCGCCGAGGGGGGCAGCCTTTGCGGCCTCCGCCGCGAAGAAGGGGGCCAGGCCAGCGACCCCCATTGTCGGTCCCAGCGCCGGGACGGGAACTGTGGCGTTACACGAGGGCTGGCAGCTTCAGCGAACGCAGGAGCTTCAACCCCCGCTCCACCCGCTCGGTTTGCTGGGCGACGCCCAGGTTGAGCGACTGCCGTAGCTGGCCCTGCAGCGCTGGCAGGTGAGGGAGCGGCCCCTTTTCCAGGGCCTCCTGCATCCGCTTGGGATCGAGATCATCGGGGAGGATCCGCCCCATTTGCAACAGCAGGCCTCCAACAATGCCGTCCAACAGCACTTCGGCATCGACACTGGAGCCGGCCATCCCACCATTGGCGATCAGGTCGCCGATCGGGGCGGTGCTCGCCTCCGCCTGCAAGGCACCGATCAGCAGGTCTTTGGTGGCGGCGGGGCCATAGGCGAGGGTCAGCAGTTGCTGGGCTTGGCGACCCAGGCCAACCTGCTGGCTCCAGCCGCTGAGCCGTTCGCGGTCGAGCAGCTCCTCAAACAGGCTGGGGTGAACGCGCACGGCCGTGAGATCCCAAAAGAGGCTGCACCAAGCGCGGTTGGCCGGCTGCAACCAGGCCACGATGTTGCGGTAATAGGTGTAGATCTTCTCCAGGTCCGCCGAGGGGGTGAAGCTGGCGCCACTGCCGCTGCCCAGCCCGGTGCGACCGGTGCCGGTGCCATCGAGATTGATGTTCACAAAGTGGTGCCAGGTGGAGTCGCAGACGATGCGGCCCGGGCGCTGGTTCTGGCCCTGGTAGGGCTGGGCCAGGCGGCCGTCGTAGGCGGAGATCACGCCAAACATACGCGGCCGCACCGGGGGCTTCCAGGTTTCCTGAACGGCGCGGCCACCGGAAACGGCGAAGGCCACGATCTCCGCGCCAACCCGTTGGTTGGCGGAGTTGGGTTGGAACTCCGGGAAGTTCTGGCCGCCAATGGTGTAGGTGCCGCCGAGCACCGCGGCGCTGGTGACGTCGTAGCAGACGCTTTCGTGGGGGTGATCGGGCAGCACATCCATGTCGAGGCTGAAACCGCTGGCGGGGCCGCCGGGGTCAGAGCTGGAGCGGATGGCGGGTGCGCCGGGGAGCCTCAGCAGGGGATGCAGCGTGGCTTGCCAAGCCGAACCGGCGAGCCCATCGGTATCGGTGACGCGGTAGTTGGGATAGATGCGTTGCGGGATCGCATCCGACTGGTCCACGAATTCATAGAGGCCATTGGCGCCGGGATTGACGACGGTATCAATGCGGTTGACGGCAACCCCGGCATCGGCCTCTCCACCCATCGGCACATTTTGCCATTCGCGCATGTGGCGAATGCGGGGCAAGGAGCCGCACAGGGCCCGGCCCAGGGCGGCGTGATCGCCGGTGGCGAACACACCACCACCGCCGTTCATGAAGCTGGCGATCACCGCCACTTCGGGATTGCTCAGGGCAAAGGGGCCAGGGCCGATGCCGAAGATCCAGATCTGGTCGTAGTTGGCCAGGGTGACCGGCGTGGCGGCGGTGGCGAAGTTGAAGTTGCTGAGCACCGTATAGCTCTCGCTGCCAATCGTC
Source organism: Cyanobium sp. (assembly GCA_044234415.1). Lineage (GTDB taxonomy): Bacteria > Cyanobacteriota > Cyanobacteriia > PCC-6307 > Cyanobiaceae > Cyanobium. The sequence goes on along the minus strand of JBIIIX010000108.1, from coordinate 1,757 downwards.
ACTGGGCTGGCATGGGCAGCGCGATGGGCGAGGGTCACGATCGGGCGGGTGCTGACACCCGGGGCCTGGCTGATCGCTTCCACGAAGCGCGACAGGCCAAAGCCATCGGTGGGCAGGTAATTCAGCCCATCGACGAGCACCAGCAACCGCGGCCGACAGGGCCTCTGCCAACGGTTGATCAGCTCCGCGGAAAGGCGCGCGTCGAGGGTGGTGCGCAAAATGTCGGGGTTGGGCATGGATGCAGTCCAGGAAAGGGCCAACGGCTGCAGCCTCTTGCAGGCGAAAGGCCAAGACAGTGAGCCGACGCAAGCGGGGCTGTGATCTTGCTCACGGATCTCACCCGGCGGAATCGACGTGATCATCGATGTCACGGCGTGTCGTATGCGGCTGGCAGCGGCGACGTTGGCGTGGACTCATCGCTGACAAACCCGTAGCCAACCGTGCATAGGTGCAGCGGCACGTTGATCAGCAACGAGAAGCTCACTGGTGGCAATTTTAACGTCACCTTAAGGATCTGCCCGCCCCCCAACGATGGCAAGCAGCCAAACACCGAGACGCATCCGAGAGTCCCGCTGCCAACAAGGGTTCAGCAGGGCTGGCCTGCCCCTTGAGCCTTCTCGAAACCCTTAACCATACCAGCCAAGCCCCCTCCAGCCTGTGATCAGGATCACAGATTGCAGTGATCGATATCGCAGCACAAGCTTTGCCTGCTGGCCAAGGTGGAAGTGCGTGGATCCTAATTTCTGCGCATAAACCACGCCGAAAGACTCCAATGACCTTCTTTGCAACCACACTCAACGATTTTTTTCCCGGAACAGTTGCTAATCTGAACGACACCGTTTCTTATGCACTCTCTACCTCGACTATTCCATTCACCGGTGTAAAGGTAAACCTGTCAGTTGTGGGCCCACAAGCAACCGTGGGCAGTGGCTCAGATACCTTTGTCAGCATTGAAAACCTAATCGGGAGCAGCTTCAATGATACCTTGATTGGCAATACAGGTAACAACATCATTGAAGGCGGTGGCGGCAACGACTACTTGGATGGCGGCGCTGGAATTGATACAGCGTCCTATGCCAGCGCTGGCGCTGGCGTGAGCGTATCCCTAGGTGTGACAGTTGCACAGAATACGACTGGCGCGGGAATCGACACCCTCGTCAATTTTGAGAACCTGACCGGTAGCAAATATAACGATCGCCTAAGCGGCAATGCTTTGAACAATGTGATCGATGGTGGCGCTGGTGACGATTGGCTTGATGGCGGCGCCGGCAACGACACGCTGATCGGCGGCGCCGGCAGCGACGCGCTGATCGGTGGTGACGGTAATGACTTGATCATCGGTGGTTTGGGTCAAGATAAACTTACTGGCGGAGCCGGCAAGGACATCTTCCAGTTTAACAACGTCAGTGAATCACCGAATTCACTACCCGATTACATCACTGATTTCAACCGTTTGCTCGGTGACAGAATCGATGTTTCGGCCATTGATGCCAACATTGCAAGCCCTCTCAACCAGGCATTCGCGTGGATTGGCCTGTTTACGGGTCCGTTCATCGGCCAGGGCAATCTTGGCTATCAGATGAGTGGCGGCGATCTGATCCTGCTTGGTAACACCGGCACCAGCTCTTCCTTCACCCCCGATTTCCGGGTGGTGCTGGCGGGGGCTACCCCATTCGGCCTCACCGCTGCCGACGTGACTCTCTGAGCCAGGCCGCGGGCTGTGCGTCAAATCTGACGCCAGCCCGCCAATGTCGCCC
>JBIIIX010000100.1:0-9533 GCA_044234415.1 Cyanobium sp. | reverse complement strand
GGCCGTGCCCACCGGGCCCAGCCGCACAAACCGCTCCACCGGCTGGGGCTTGCTGCCTTCTTTCGTCGCGATCTCCAGATCCTGAAGCCTAGCCAAAGGATTGTAGGTGGCCAGGGCATCGGCAAGCAGCTCGCCTGGTGCCACAGACCACTCCAGTACAGGCCCCAGGCCTAGCCAGGCGGCAATCACAAAAGCGAGTGATGTCTTGCCCGATCCCGGCAACCCGGTGACCAACAGGGGCCGCCGCAGGCCAATCGCCGCATTCACCGCCAGCACCAGCTCGCGGCACGATTCACTGGGGAACACATAGCTCTCGGCCTTCTGCCGCGCCCGGCCACTGCTGATGCCCCGCACCTTGCGCCAGCGCTGCTTGGCATCCTCCTCATGCCACGCCTTGTAGTCATCGCGTCCCATGAACTGACGCCAGGGCGGCGCCTCCTGCAGCGGTGTGGCGGCGTCTAGCTCGGCCCCGTCCTCCAGGAAGCGGATGCATGCGGAACTGGTGAGAGCAAAACGTTGCCAGGTCATCGGTGGGGGTGGGTGGTCGGGAAAAGAACTGAGCTGAGGGTTACTGGATGGGAGAATTCAAGGCGTCAGATCGAATCTGCGCCGCTGAAGAGGATTGACTGGCGCCGCGAGGCGGGCGGAAACGATGATCATCGCAGAACAAAATGCTCTGGCGCAGGTAATCCCAGAGAGCCTTTTCAGCGTCGTCTGCAGGCGGATCTAGCGTGCGATGAAAATAACAATATTGGCCGATCAGATCAGGGTGAGACCATTGGAGAATGGCGTCCAGCGGATGGTCGTCAGCAGCCTGGCGCTGGGAGCTCTCAATCAAGAACAGAGGTACTCCGGACCTGAGGATGCGCATCATGCGCCAGCGGTAGTTGTCTGGCTGCGATTGATGCAGATTGTCTTGCCATCTCAGATAAAGCGATTGGGGCTCATGGGCCCTGTTGCGGGCGGGCTGACCAACCCGGAAAGGCACACGTCGGTCGTCCAGGGTCTTGGCCGGCCGCACACAACCCTCTCGCTCAACAAACAGCTTCGGCAAATAGCTTGGTTGCGCACGAGCCACCTCGGGATCCTCGTGCAACAGCCACCAATTCAGACCATGCAGGGAGCCTGCCCCACAAGCACAACAGCTGATGATTTCCTTGGAAATCTGTTGGGCCTTCGTATTGGCATCCAACCACGCCCGCGCCGTCTTCAACGTTGTAGGCTCGCCAAAGCCGGCGAACAAGTCGGCATTCAAGCGCTCAGCACAGGCCACCACAATCGGAGGCAGCGCACTCTCCTCCTCATCCGGGGCATCCAGATCAGGCTGGCAGGAGTTGTGCACCATCTGCAGCAGCCACTGCAAGCGATCGCTGGAGATCACGGCAGCGGGCAATACCAGCACCAGCAGCACCTCCACTGACGCTTCGCTGCCGCTCAGTTGACCTACAGCCAGACTGCTGGCCACGCTGTAAAGCACAGGAATCTGAGCCGCAAGCTGATCAAGCGGCAGGGCATCATCCGTCGTGAAACGATGCAAGTCGCTGGAACTGACGGCCCGGCCATCGGGCCCCAGCAGCCAGGCGGCAGCCCGGAAGCGATGGCAGCTAGCCGTGGGGTCGTCGCCATCCACACCAGACACAACCACGAGCAGGCGCCAGCAAGCATCCGCCTGCAGGGCATCTGCTGGAGCCAAATTCAAGCGCAGCGGGGAGGTGGAAAGAGAATGATCAACCGCAAGATCCTGCGCATTTCGCTTGTATCTCTGGATTACAAGATCCAGAATAGCCCTCGGCTCCAAATTATCAATGCGCTTAAAGCCATCTGTGTTCCAGTCAAGCCCCAACTCACCAAGCACGGCATCATCGAGATCGCCAAACCACAGGTACATCACCCGATGGCGCAGCTCCGAATCTCGCGCCAGGCGCTGCACAACCAGCCACTCCTTGCGGCACCAGTTCTTAAGCGCATACTCCTTGCACAAAAAAATAATAACAAGCTCACATTTGGTATACTCGCCAGGCAGATACTCATCCAGGCCTGGGCGAGCATTGGCACCCTGCTGGTAAAGATCGTAGAGAACCCGATCCTCATCTCCATCACAGTTCACGCAAAGCAAGTCAGCCAGCTGATGGACCTTCTCGTCCCGCAGCTCGCCGGGGAAAGAGAGGCCAAATTTGTATCTGAATGAGCCTTCGGCCGCCTGCATTCACACCTCCCCAATCCCCATCACCAGATCCCGCATCACCCCGTCGTAACTGAGGGGTTGCAGCAGATCCAAGCTGGCGCTGGCGGTGCTGGTGGTCACCGACCGGTCAGCAGCGGCGGATTTATGCGTCTCCACCCGATCGGCCCGGTCCGGATCGAGCTGCTCGCTGGCGCCGAAGGTGCTGGTGATCGCCTGAATGCGGGGCCGGCCGCTGAGCAGGCCCTGGCGGCAGAGATGGGCCCAGAGATCGGCCTCGGCCTTGATGCCCTCCATGCCGCCCACACACACCGCCAGGCAGGGCTGCGTGTCAAGCAGCATCCGCAGCCGCAGCGCCAGCAGCGCCTCGCGCAGGGCGGGCGGGGCCTCGGGCGCCGCCTGCTGGGGCAGCCAAGCCTCGATCCAATCGGAGCGGATGGGCCCACTGCTGTTGGCCAGCAACGGCCGCTCGCCGAGGGAGGCCTCCTCCAGACTGGCCGGGATCCAGCGCACCGCCGCAAAGCCCTGCTCCGCCATCGCCTGGCGCCCCGGCGGCGGTGGGAAATCACGGAAAAAGGCCGATTGGTACAGCAAAATCGGCGGTTCCACATCAGCCGCCACCTCCCAGTTGCCCACCTGGCTGGCGATCGCCTGGGTGATGCTGGGCTGGCCGCCGTGCACCACCCGGCCGCCGGCCGCCAGCACCTGGGCCACCAGGCTCTGCACCGCCGCAAACACCCGCTGATCGATCACCCGCAGCATCAGCAGCTGATCCAGCGGCCCGGCCAGAAAGCGGCGGTCGCGGCGGGGATCGGGCACGCTGCCGGAAAGAAACACGGCGGCGCCATGCAGCGGCGCCCGCGGCACCCAGGCAAACCTCATGGCTGGGGGCCCTCCAGCTGGGCGATCAAGGCATCAAGCATGGTGATGTCGCAATACTGCACGTTGCGGCCGTCGATCGCCCAGTCCATCTGCTGGCGCCGCTCCAGCGGCAGGCTGCCGGCACGACCCACCACCACGCGTTGGCGACCATGGCCCGGCTCGGCGAAGCTGCTGGCCGCATACAGCTCGGCGATGCCAGGCGGCCGGGCGCAGGGCACCAGGCTCCAGCGGGGAGGGCTGCCGCCGCCGTGGATCGCCACGCCCGCTTGCGCCAGCCGGCCGCTGATGCCATGGCGCCGCAACGCCTCCAGGGTGCGCTGGCGCATCTGCCCCAGCTGGCCCACCAGCTCCAGATCATGCACCCGCAGGATCGCCGCCATGAAACGCTCCAGCGCCTCGGCGCTGAGCAGCGGCCCAGGCCCCTGGCCCCCGGCCTGCAGCTCGCCGGGCTGCAGATCGGCCGGCTCCAGATCCAGCTGCTCGCCGGCGCGGGAGCCCGGCAGCAGATCACTCTTGTCCAGGCCCGGCAGCCGCAGGATCAGCAGCGGCAGCCCGTTGGCCACGGCGAACTCCACCTCCTGCCGGGTCCAGGTGGAGTGGCTGAAGCTGGCCGACTGCAACGCCAGCAGCATCGATTGATCAGCCAGCTGCTCAAACAGGCGCGTCTGAAAATCCACCCCCGGCTCCACACTCACCGTGTCGAGAAACACGCTCACGTTGCGGGCCGTGAGTGCGGCAAACAGCTGGTTGGCCAGCGCCTGGGTTTCGCTGCGCCGGTAGCTGATGAACAGCCGCCGATCGAGATCGCTCACCCCGGCGCGGGCCAGCAGGGTGAGCGCCAGCTCCGCCATCGCCTCGCCATGCCAGAAGGCGATGTTGCTGCGCTGCAGCTCACTGGGCAGTGTTTCGTAGGCCGTGCGCGGCTCGGCCGGCAGCAGTGGCAGCACCCAGGCGCGGCCGCCACCCGCCAGCGCCTGCTGCCAGCGGGGCTGGGGCGACACCGGCGTGTGGCCATCGGCCAGCACCACCTCCAGCAGGTTGGCGCCGAGCGCGGCCGGCAGCAGCGGCCCCGACCAGGGCGGTGCCAGCGGCTCGTCGGCCATCTGGGTGAGCAGCTGGCGCAGCTCAGCAAGCAGCCGCTGGAAGCGGGGCAGCATCGTGGCCTGGGCCGCCACCAGCCGGATCAGCGCCGGCCGCCGCAGCGGGATCCGGCCCACCTGCAGCGTCTGCCACGGAGTTGGATCGCCAGCAAATGGGCCCGGATCGGCCTCCGGCTGCTCCAGCCATTGCAGCGTGAGCATCTCAGAACGGACTCCCATCGCGAATCGCCCAGGGTTTGGTGGCCCGCTGGTCGGCATCCGACTGATGGAGGGTCACCGTGATCGTGCGGCCCAGGTCGGCCGGGCCCAGGCTCACCTGGCCGCAGGCCAGGGGGCCGCGGGCCAGGGGGCCGCTGGCCAGGGGGCCGCTGGCAGGACCATCGAGGGATTCGCGATAGCGGACCACCCCATCCACCAGCAGCTCGGTGATCTTGAGCTGGCCTGGGCCGAGGAAATCAGGCAACACGTTGATCGAACGAAGCCGGCAATGGCTGAGGGAATAAAGTGCAGTGTAAGGCCAGTGTGCTGGTGCTTGTCGCGTGGCAGAAAGGCCCACTGATACACCTGGGCCAGGAAAGCCAGCTCGTCTACATGGTAGCCGGAGATGGAATGGCCGCCCTTGTCGGCATAGGTGCCACGGATCACGGGCTGGCCGTTGTCGCTGACGCGGAAGAACACACCACGCCGGGCATGATCGAGGACATGGAGGTTCCAGTAGGCCGGGCCTGCAGCCCCTCCCGGTCGCGCTGGTTCAGGCCCTGTAGGAGTGAGCCACGCGTTGAAAGCGCGGCTGGGGCCATGGCAGTGCCTCGCTCCTTTGGGGCGCTCCCTCCGCATTTCCATCCCCCTCCGCAGCGGCGGATGGCATGACCCGCATCGCCAAGCGGGTCAATCAGGCACGAACCATCGACCGGCCCTTGTCACAGTCATACCGCGCTTCGACGCCCTGGAGCTGCTTTCACCACTGCAGAACGGCGGCTTCACGCCTTGGTGGCCCTGCTTTCTGGCGATCCCGCAGGCATCCGCTTCCCCCCACTCACGCCCCGCCATCCCAGCGCCCCATCGCCTCAAGCCTCCAACCGCGCCAACGCCTCGACCACAGCCCATTCAGCCGCCTCCAGCGCCCCTTCGAAGTAGCCGGGCCAGCGGGGTGAGACCTCGGTGCCGGCCCACAGCACCCGCGGCAGCGGCGCCGGGCCCGGGCCCTCGCTGCCTTGGGCCGCGACGCGAGCGTGGCTGGTCCAGGTGCCGGGGGTGAGGAAGCTGGTGAAGGCTCCTCCGGTCCAGGGCTCCCCATTCCAGGGTTGCAGCACCAGATCCAGCGGTTCGCCGGCCTGCGGGCCCCAATAGCTCACCAGATCGGCCAGCACCAGCTGCCGTTGCCGCTCGGCGGGTAACGCCCCCAAGGTGAGGGCTCGCTCTCCGGCCAGGAAGCTGGCCAGCACCCCCGGCTGGCCACTCAGCGGTCCAATCAGCTGCCCATTCGGCTGCCCATTCGTCCGCCAATCCGAGTGCCCATCTGGCTGCCCATCTGGCTGCCCATCGGGTGGGCCGCTGTCGGCGGTGAGCTCCAGGCAGGGGAGGTCGCCGATCGCCAGGCCATTGAGCCCCCGCTCGCGCCAGAACGGCCGGGCATAGGTGGCCAGCACCTTGGTCATGCCTCCCATGGGCGAGCGCTGCAGCAGGGCTCGGTGGGCGGCCGGCAGGGGTGGCTCGAACCGCAAGGCGGCCCTTTGGGGGGGCGGCACCGCCACGATCGCCAGATCCGCCTGCTGCCAAACGCCATCCGATGTTTGGAGGCGCACGCCGTTGGCGTTGTGCTCGATCTGTTGCGCCGCGACGCCAAGCCGCAGGCAGCCCGGCTGCTGGGCCTCCAGGTCGGCGGCCAGCCGCAGGGCCACCGCGCCGGCGCCGCCTTGCACCAACCAGGCCTCCGGCGATTCGGCCTGGGGCGCCACCGCCTGGGTCCAGGCGAGATGCAGGATCGAGGCCTCCCAAGGCTCAAAGCCGCCCGAGCCGCCCACCCGGCAAAGCCAATCCAACGGCAGCCGCGCCAGCGGCACGGGGCTGAGGCTCGCCGCCCAGGCCGCCACGCTGAGGCGATCCAGCCGCGCGGCGTCCGGGGTGTCCCAAGGACGCTGGGGCGGCACGGAGCGCACCAGCGCGTGGAACGCCTGTTGCAACCGCGCCGTGGCCTCCAGCTCCTCTTGGGGCAACCCCAGCGCCTCGAGTTCAAAGAACAGAAAGCTCTTGGCGAACTGGTGGGCGATCGGCGCCTCCACCCTGCGGCCGCGCCAATGGAACACGCCTTGGCCGTCGTAGTAGCTGGGGAAGGTGGTGAGGCCCAGCTCCTCCAGCAGCGCGGCAAAGCGGTGGTGGGTGGCGCCGCCCCATTGGCCCCCCAGATCCACCACGCTGCCAGCGGCGGTGGTGGTGCTGTGCATCCTTCCCCCCACCCTCGGCCTGGCCTCCAGCAGCCGCACCGTCCTGCCCTCGGCCTGCAGGCGCCGCGCCGCCATCAGCCCCGACAGGCCGGCACCGACGATCAACACGTCACAGGGGGGTTCCATGGGGGGGGAGCGTCTTGGCCTTGGCTGCGTTGATCCTGGCAACGGAAGCCACCAGCGTTCCGCGGCGGCCTGCCCCATTCAGAATGGAACTCGGTTGCCGCTCCCCGCTTCGATGACCCAGGCCAGCGCAGCCACCGCCGCCACCGCCACCGCCACCGCAGCCGCCGCGAGCCCGCCGCCCAACTGGGTGGAGAGCCGCCATCCGCTGGGTTGGGCGATCGATCGGCTGCTGCAGGTGGAGCCGTTGCGCCAGCTGCTGTTTCAGCAAGCCCGCGGCCTGATCATCCGCACCGCCGAAGGGCGGGGCATCGCCTGGCGCCAGCGCCGCGAGCAGCTGCAAGCCGCCGCCGAACCCTTGCTGGACAGCGTGCGCAACCCCGGCTTGGCCATGCCCGCCTACTACCTGGCCCGCTTTCACGCGTATGACCAGGGCAACCTCTGCTGGGAAGCGGCCTGCGAGGCGGAGCAGGCCACCGATTCGATGGCATTGCGTGTATGGCCCGGGGAGCCCCAGCTGGCCGCCGATGCGGCCCAGCGGCGGCTGCGCCAGGCGATCTTCGCCGCCATTGCCCCCAGCCTGGACGGCCCGGTGCGGCGGGCCCTCGATCTGGGTTGCTCGGTGGGGGTGGGCACCCTGGCCCTGCGCCAGTGGTTGTTGGAGCGGGCCGACGGGGCTGGCGACGAGCTGCAGGTGGAGGGTCTCGACCTCTCCGCCCAGATGCTCGCCGTAGCCAAGGTGCGCGACAGCGACCGCCGCATCGCCGCCTGGCACCACGCCGCCGCCGAGGCCAGCGGCTTGGACGCCGCCTCCTACGACCTGATCACGCTGCAGTTCGTGTTCCATGAGCTGCCCGGCGAGACCAGCCGCGCCGTGCTGCGCGAAGCCGCCCGCCTGCTGCGGCCCGGCGGCGTGATCGCCCTGGTGGACCAGGATCCGGACTCGGAGGTGATCCGGCGCCTGCCGGCCCCGATCGCCACCTTGCTCAAAAGCACCGAACCCTATTTGGAGGATTACTTCCGCCTAGACCTGCCCGCCGCCCTGGTGGAGGCGGGCTTTGAAGCCGTGCGGCGCGAGGCCTGCGATCCCCGCCACCGGGTGGTGGTGGCCTCGCGCTTGGCTCACTGATTGCCCAGTTGAATCGGGGGCGGCTCGCAGACCTGGTACCACAGCTTGGACGGCGGTGGCGTGGAAGCTGGCAGCGTGGGCCAGCCGCTCAGGCCGGCTTGTTGATGGCGGGATGCAAGTCCTCCAACCAAATCACCTTGTCCGAATAGGACTGCAAATCGCAGGAGAGCGTATCGTGGGCGCCGCAGATCCAAACCTCCTTATTAAAATCCGACTTGATGTAGGAGATGGCATCTTCGAAATCGCCATCCCCCGCCGAGAGGATGAGCCGGTCGAAGGCGCCTTTGGTGGCCAGTTTGATGATCAAGGTGGCAATGCCCACATCCACGCCCTTCTGGACCTCGCGATTGAACTCGGTGCAACATTTGGGGCAATTGATATGCAAGTCTTTGAGACGGTAGAGCTGCACGCGAATTTTTGGGCCGCGGGGCGGCGCTGATTTCAACCAGCTGTAAAAGGAGTTCTGAGCCTCGCTGGAGGGGTCGCGGGTGGAATTCAGATAGTAGGCATCGTGGATGGGAGCCTCGTTGAGGCGGATCAGCTCCTCCTTGAGCTTGAGGTAGTCGAATGGCTGGCTGCGACCATGGTTGAACATGTAAGCCCCATCGATAATCCAGACGGTTTTCACGGCTACCTCGCCAATGCTGTTTACCAGCACAAAAATGGTCTGCAATTATAAACGGCTCCGGCCCGGCCTGAGGCGGCTTGACCCGGCGGGGGTCAGCCTGGTCCATGCCCCCCAGGATGGCCTCCCAGGCAGACGCAGGCCGGCCGGCACCTCCGACCCCAGAGCCGCAGGCGGGCGCTCTGGCCATGGAGCGGCCAGAACCAGGCCTGCCATGGACCAACCGCAGGACTAACCAAAGGACCAGCCGCACGGAAGCCACGCCCACCCATGAAGAAATGTTTTCACGTTATGCCGCTATCGCGATACCGTCCATAGTGAGGGGGAGGGCTTCGGCCCCATCTCCCCGCAACGACCCACCATGACCGTCACCGCTGCTCGCCCGATCGAGGCCACTGACGACAAGCTTGAGATCATCTCCTGCCCGCCCGAGTATGGCGTCAACTACAAAGCCGGCTATGTCGGCTTTACCTACACTGAGTCCAATCTGATCTCGCGAGGCATTGCCTACTTCACCCGCTGGTCGCAAATGCACCAGATCAAGACCTCCCATGCCCTGATTGTCAGCGGTGAAAATGAATGCATCGAAGCCCATATGAATGGGGGCGTCAAGCGAACGGCCCTAGCCACTTATTTTGACGATGAAAAGTGCCAGATCTTTTTCCGCAAACCGAACGCACTCACCCCTGATCTGGCCCAGCGGATCATCAGCGCCGCCGAAGCCCAGCTCGGCTGCTCCTACGACATCGATCTCATCGCTGCGCAACTGCAGAGCAATACGGTTAGCGGCCGCCTGTTGCGACGCCTGCTCGGTCCTGGCGTTGAGGAACGCCTCTGCAAGCTGTACGACCATCCCGACCGCTGGATCTGCAGCGAGCTGGTGGCCCATTGCTTGGATGAGCAACCGGAGTATCACGACAAGGGCGTGCTCGTTTACAACGATGCCACGATCGACCCGCAGGAGCTATTCGAAGACGATGTGACCTTCGAAGTGTGGAAGGGGCAAGTCAGGCTGCAGCGGTGAGGGAGCGCTGCTGCTCAGCACAGC
>JBIIIX010000003.1:0-30108 GCA_044234415.1 Cyanobium sp. | reverse complement strand
CGCCGGCAGCTTCGCCGCGGCGTTGCCCCTTTGGGATCAGGTGCTCGCGCTCAGGCCCCAGGATGCCGCCGCCTGGAGCAACCGCGGCAATGTGCGTTTGGCCCTGGGCGACGCCGAAGGGGCGATCGAGGACCAAGGGAGGGCCATGACCCTGGATCCGGAGCAGCCCGATCCCCACCTCAACCGGGGCACCGCTGAGGAGGCCCTGGGCCGCTGGCAGGCCGCCGCCTCCGACTACCAGTGGATCTTGGAGCGGGATCCGGCCGAGGCCTCTGCCCTCTACAACCTCGGCAACGTGAACGGCTCCCTCGGCGACTGGCAGGCGGCGCGGGACTGCTTCACGGCCGCCGCCAGCGCTCGGCCCGGGTTTGCCATGGCCCGCTCCAGCGCCGCCCTGGCCGCCTTTCAGCTGGGCGAGCTGGAGGAGGCGGAGCGGCAGCTGCGGTCGCTGATCCGCCGCTATCCCCTGTTCGCCGACGCCCGCGCCGGTCTCACCGCCCTGCTCTGGAGCCGCGGTGCCCGGGGCGAGGCCGAGAGCCATTGGGCGGCGGCCTCCGGCCTTGATCCCCGCTATCGCCAGGCGGACTGGTTGCTTGGAATTCGCCGCTGGCCGCCAGAGCCGGTGAGGGCGCTGCAGCGGTTCTTGGCGCTTACGCCACAGGCCCCCGCTCCCCCGGCGAGAGCGGCCGTGTAGGGCTTCCTGAGCTGAGGTTGGGATCGGCCCGCCCTGGGGTTTCGCGGGGACTTGCCCAGGAGATCCCCCGCGCCAAGCTTCTGGGGCTCAGCGACCAGCTCAGGCTTCGGGGCTCGCGATCGAGCTGCTACCGCAGATCAGTTCGGCACAGGTGGCCTCCAGCTGGCTGGCCTGTTCCAGCAGCAGCGTCGTCTGCGGCAGCAGCTCCGCCGCGAGCGGCAGCGACAGCTGCAGAAGCTCGGCATCCTGGAAGCGGAAGTTGGTGACCACCAAGCCGGCGACCTGGGAGTTCGGCAGCGACAACATCGCGCCATCCTCCTGGCGGATGCGGGTGAAGCGCATGCCCAGGGAGGCGATCTGGCCCTTGATCACGCCCGATTCAGGGCCTTGGGCACCTCGCTGAGGTCCAGGGACTGGGTGGCCTGCTGCATCGTGTCGATGGCGCCAGTCGCCGCGTTGTTCACCGGGCCGGAGAAGAATCCAGCCGGGTTCAACCAGCCCCTGGGCGACGGCCCGGCGCAGGGTCGCCTCGGCCTGCCCTGTCCGCAGCAGGCCCCGTTCCACGGTCACCGCCGGCGAGGGTCCTGGCAGTTTGGTTTGATTCTGGAGACCGACCGGGCTGGTGGCCTCACTGGCCTCCCGCAAGGAGCGCAACTCCTGGCCGAGCGCCGCTTCGAGGCGGGCGTTGCCGTTGCTTGGCCCCGGTGCCAGCGGCGCCGCCTGAGCCGCCATCAGCCCGGCGGTGATGGCGCTGAGGACAGCCAGCAGCAGCAGGGCCAGCAGGCGCCGCGCGGCGGGACCAGGCTTCGGCCCGGAACCAGGGACTGAGTCAGCCTGTTCACGTGCAGAATCACGCCTCGCGGGGCCCCCGCGCTCCATGTTGGCCGAAACCGCGGACGTTGCATCTCCCGGCTGGCGGAGCACATCCCATCGGGGCGTCGCCGTGCCGGACGCCCCCCCGGGGGTGCCGCCGCTCGCGCCTTCCCCCTGAGCCGAGGCCCAGCGAGGAGGGCCGAGGACGCCCCGCGAACCGGCATGCTTGCGCAGGAATGGCCACCGCCGACACGGCGACGCTGCTCCCCAGCCGCCAGGCTCAGACCCATGGCCTGAACCAGCGCCATCGGTTTCACGGCAAGACTTCCCCGCTGATGGCGCTCCCTCCCCCCCCGCTCAGCCAAGCCATCACCCTGCCGGCCGACTGGTGCGCCGCTGGTTTAGAGGCGCCGCAGCGGCAGCACCTTCCCGAGCTCATCCAGCTGCGCCGTCACATCCATCGCCATCCGGAACTGAGCGGGCAGGAGCAGCGCACCGCCGCCCTGGTGGCCGGAGAGCTGCGGCGCTGGGGCTGGCGGGTGCGGGAAGGGGTGGGGCGAACGGGAGTGCTGGCCGAGCTGGGACCTTCCCAGGGGCCCTTGGTGGCCGCCCGCGTGGACATGGACGCGCTGCCGATCGAGGAGCGCACCGGTCTCGACTACGCCTCCCGCGAACAGGGATTGATGCATGCCTGTGGCCACGATGTCCATACGGTCGTGGGCCTGGGGACCGCCGCCCTGTTGGGGCCGCTGGCGCCGCGCTTGCGGGGCCGGGTGCGGCTGCTGTTCCAGCCGGCCGAGGAAACCGCCGAGGGCGCGGCCTGGATGCGAGCCGCTGGGGCGATGGACGGCGTGGAGGCCCTGTTCGGGGTTCATGTGTTCCCCAGCCTGGCGGTGGGCAGCATCGGCTTGCGCAGCGGCAGCCTCACCGCCGCGGCGGGCGAGCTCGAGATCGAGGTGCTTGGAGAGAGCGGCCACGGTGCCAGGCCGCACCAGAGCACCGACGCCATCTGGATCGCCGCCCGGGTGGTCAGCGGCCTGCAGGAGGCGATCAGCCGGCGGCTCGATCCCCTCCATCCCGTGGTGGTGAGCTTCGGCCGCATCGAAGGGGGCAAGGCCTTCAATGTGATCGCCGATCACGTGCGCCTGCTTGGCACGGTGCGCTGCCTCGACCTGGAGCTACACGCCCGTTTGCCGGGCTGGATTGAGGACACGGTCCATGCCCTCTGCCGCGGCCATGGTGGTGAGGCGCGCGTTCGTTATCGCTGTATCGCCCCGCCCGTGCACAACGATCCCGAACTCACCAATCTGGTGGCGGAGGCCGCGGCTGACCTGCTTGGCCACTCCCAGGTGGTCTGGTTGGAACAGCCCTCCCTCGGCGCGGAGGATTTCGCCACGTTGCAACACGGCGTTCGCGGCACCATGTTCCGGTTGGGGGTTGCCGGAGCCGCTGGCTGCACCCCGTTGCACAGCAATAGCTTCTCCCCTGACGAAGGCTGCCTCGAGGTGGGGGTGCGTGTGCTCAGCCTCAGCTTGTTGCGCTGGTTGGGAGGCCTGGCGTGAGCCCGTTTTCAGATCTGCCGACCGCGGCTGGCGCCCCCATCTCCGCCAGTGCCCGGGCCTCCAAGCAGCGAGCCATTCTTATGGCCCTGTCGGGGCCGCTGCTGATCCTTCTCGCCCTGGTGATGCTGCTGCTGCAGGGGCGGCGGGGACTGCAGGCGCTGCCGGCCCTGCTGATCGGCGTCGGACTCATGGTCCACAGCTGGCTGAGTCGGCGCCGGCGACGGCGCCGACTCCTGCAGGCGTTGCGCCAGGAACAACGCCCTGCCGTCGCGGCGGCGAGCGAAGGCTGAGTCGGCCCCGCCCAGCCGCGCTCTGGCCAGCCGGCCCCAGGGCTGGGGCGGCAGGACTGAAAGGGGTGCAGGGGCAGGCGGCATCCCGCACGCCGGAGCCCCGTGGACCTGCGCCAACCTGTGCTTCATCATTCAACCCATGGATTCAGTTCCTTCAGCAGCGCCGGACCGGCGCGCAGCGATCGCATCGGGGGATCCAGCCCTGGCGATGCCCGCCCTGGCGAGCCTCCGTCATGTGGCGGAGGAGGAGGCGGTGCCGCTGCTGCTGCTGGGGTTGGAGCAACAACCCTTCATGGTGCGCTCTCTGGCTTGCGCGGGACTGGGGGTGAAGCGCAACGAAGCTGGCTGGCAAGCCCTGGTGCGTGCCCTTCAGCAGGACGACGACGCCAACGTGCGGGCGGAAGCGGCGAATGCCCTGGCCTCCTACGGCGTGACGCGGGCCTGGCCGCTCCTGACTGAGGCCTTCAGTCGAGATGGTGGCTGGCTGGTGCGCTGCAGCATCCTCTCGGCCCTGGCGGAAGCGCCTGACATGCCGGCTGAATGGCTGCTGGAGTTGGCCCAGAAGGCAGGGGGCGACGACGACGGCACGGTGCGGATCGGTGCCGCCGAGATCTTCGGCCGCCTGGTGCGTGAGGGTGGCCAAGCGGCAACGGCCCTGACCGCACGCCAGGAGTTGCAGGCCCTTCAGGCCGATGCCGATCACCGGGTGGTGGCGGCTGCCCTGAACGGTCTGCAGCATCTGGGCCAGGGCTCGCAGCAAGGCTGAGCCGAGTTGCCCGTCTGCGACTGCTAGATTGGAATGTCGCTAGGGGTGCCCGGACGATGGTTGGTTGCAACCGCGTTCACTGGGCTGAGATCACACCCTCGGAACCTGATCCGGGTTATGCCGGCGAAGGGAAGTGCGGTCGAACTCAAGTCCAGGCCACCGGGCCCATCCATCGGCAGGGTCTGTTGCTCTTTGAGCCAGCATCCCCCAGTCCGTCCCCTGCGCCGCCTGTCCTTCCGCCGACCCCGTCATGCGTAGAGCCTGGATCGAGAAGCGTTGCGGTTCCGCGAACGTCAGCCAGCTGCATTACGCCCGGCAGGGCCTGATCACGGAGGAAATGGCCCATGTGGCCAAGCGTGAGAACCTGCCGGAAACGCTGATTCGCGAGGAGGTCGCTCGCGGGCGGATGATCATTCCAGCGAATATCAATCACGCCAATCTGGAGCCCATGGCGATTGGAATCGCCAGCCGCTGCAAGGTGAATGCCAACATCGGCGCCTCCCCCAATGCCAGCGATGTGGCGGAGGAGCTCAAGAAGCTAGAGCTGGCGGTGAAATACGGCGCCGACACCGTGATGGATCTCTCCACCGGTGGCGTCAACCTCGACGAGGTGCGCAAAGCCATCATTCAGGCCTCGCCGGTGCCGATCGGCACCGTGCCGGTGTACCAGGCCCTCGAGAGCGTTCATGGCTCGATCGAGAAGCTTTCTGAGGACGACTTTCTGCACATCATCGAAAAGCATTGCCAGCAAGGAGTCGACTACCAAACGATTCACGCTGGCCTGTTGATTGAACACCTGCCGAAGGTAAAGGGTCGTCTCACCGGCATTGTCAGCCGTGGCGGTGGCATCTTG
Organism: Cyanobium sp.; assembly: GCA_044234415.1. GTDB lineage: Bacteria > Cyanobacteriota > Cyanobacteriia > PCC-6307 > Cyanobiaceae > Cyanobium. The sequence continues at coordinate 25,130 of JBIIIX010000003.1, read as the reverse complement.
GCCCAATGGATGCTGCACCACCATCGGCAGAACCCCCTCTACACCCGCTTTGACGACATCTGCGAGATCTTCAAGCGCTACGACTGCAGCTTCTCCTTGGGGGATTCGCTGCGGCCGGGCTGTCTGCATGATGCCTCCGATGAAGCGCAACTGGCGGAACTGAAGACCCTCGGCGAACTCACCCGCCGCGCTTGGAAGCACGACGTGCAGGTGATGGTGGAGGGTCCGGGCCATGTGCCGATGGATCAGATCGAATTCAACGTGCGCAAGCAGATGGATGAATGCTCCGAAGCGCCATTTTATGTGCTGGGTCCGTTGGTCACCGATATCGCCCCGGGCTACGACCACATCACCAGCGCCATCGGGGCGGCCATGGCCGGCTGGTATGGCACGGCAATGCTCTGCTATGTCACGCCCAAGGAGCACCTGGGCCTTCCCAATCCCGAAGATGTGCGAAATGGCTTGATCGCCTACAAAATCGCCGCCCACGCCGCGGACATCGCCCGCCATCGCCCGGGGGCCCGTGACCGCGATGACGAACTCAGCCGCGCCCGCTACGGCTTCGATTGGAACAAGCAGTTTGAGCTGTCGTTGGATCCCGAGCGGGCCCGTGAATACCACGATGAAACCCTGCCGGCTGATATCTACAAGCAGGCTGAGTTCTGCTCGATGTGCGGGCCCAAGCACTGCCCGATGCAAACCAAGATCACCGATAAAGACCTCGAAGGGTTGGAACAGGTGCTGGCCGAACAGCAGCAGGCCGCTGTGGGCTGATGCAGGTGCCTCGGCGCTGAACGGCGAGCCGGGGCGTTGCCGAGGCTCCCGGCGTCGCCCCCTTCGCAGGGCTGGGCTTGTGCTCCACCAGGTGCAAGGCCTCGCCGAATAGCGTCGCTTGCGTCATGGCGGTTGTCCCTGACCCTGCCCTGCCCTGCCGCTGTGCAGAGAAGCCGTTGCCTTGCTGGTGCGGCCCGTTTGCGCCATCGGCTCAACAGTGCGGAGATGCAACAGGAGGTGATCGCAACCGCTGCCGGCCGAACAGCTGAACACCAGCGCCGGAGATGGCGGGGCTGGTGAATAAACTCCAAACCACTTTCGTCTGCAGCATGAAAGCCGTGATCCTGGCGGGAGGCCTCGGCACCCGCATCTCCGAGGAAACAGGCAATCGGCCGAAGCCAATGGTTGAGGTGGGCGGCAAGCCTATTCTGTGGCACATCCTTAAGATCTACAGTCATCACGGCATCAATGATTTCGTGATCTGCTGTGGTTATAAAGGCTATGTCATTAAGGAATACTTTGCAAACTATTTCTTGCACACAAGCGATGTCACTTTCGACATGAGTGACAACTCAATGCAGGTTCACAGTCGCAAGGCAGAACCCTGGAAGATCACCCTCGTCGACACTGGCGAGAGCACACTCACGGGTGGGCGCCTGGCGCGTGTGCGTGATTACCTCGGTACAGATCCTTTCTGCTTCACCTATGGCGATGGCGTTGCCGACGTGGACATCTCTGCCCTGATTGCCTACCACCATGCCGAGGGCCGCCAGGCCACACTCACCGCCGTTCAGCCCCCGGGCCGCTTCGGCTCGCTGGCCTTTGAGCGCGGCCGTGTGCTGGCCTTCGAGGAAAAACCCCAGGGTGATGGCAGCTGGATCAATGGTGGCTTCTTTGTGCTGGATCCCGAGGTGATCAACCTTGTGGATGGTGATCAGTGCACCTGGGAACAGCAACCCTTGCAGACCCTTGCCGAGACCGGCCAGCTCTCGGCCTATCACCACAGCGGCTTCTGGCAGCCGATGGACACCCTTCGCGACAAGAACCTGCTGGAGCAGCTGTGGCAGAGCGGCCGAGCCCCCTGGAAACTCTGGGACTGATCCGATGACGGAATCCGCTGCATCCCACGCCAATCCCAACCCCAGCTTTTGGCAGGGTAAGAAGGTGCTGCTCACCGGCCATACCGGCTTCAAGGGAAGCTGGCTGGCCCTCTGGCTGCTGGAGCTAGGGGCACAGGTAACCGGCGTGGCCCTGGAGCCGGACCAGAGCCCCAATCTGTTCGAACAGCTGGACCTGGCCCAGCGGCTCGACCACCGCCCCGGTGATATCCGCGATCCGGATCTGCTCAAGCAGGTGGTGGCGGCCACGCAACCGGATTTGGTTCTGCATCTGGCGGCTCAGCCTCTGGTGCGGCTCAGCTACGCCGAGCCGGTGGCCACCTGGCAAACCAACGTGATGGGCTCGATCCATCTGCTCGAAGCTCTGCGGCCCCTGGAGCAGCCCTGCACGGCCGTGTTGATCACCACCGACAAGGTGTATCGCAACAACGAATGGCTGTATGGCTATCGCGAGAATGATCCCCTCGGCGGCCACGACCCTTACAGCAGCAGCAAGGCGGCGGCGGAGCTGGCGATCGCCTCTTGGCGCGCCAGCTTCTGTGGCTCTGGAGCCCACCAAACCCCCCACCTGCGCATTGCCAGCGCCAGGGCTGGCAATGTGATTGGCGGTGGGGACTGGGCGGCTGATCGGATCGTTCCGGATGCGATGCGGGCCTTGGGCCGCGGCGAGTCGATCGGTGTGCGCAACCCCAATGCCACGCGCCCTTGGCAACATGTGCTGGAACCGTTGGGTGGCTACTTGCTGCTGGCGGAGAGGCTTCACCTCGGCTCAGCGGCTGCTGATCAGCAGCTAGCCAGCGCATTCAACTTCGGACCGCAGCTTGAGGCCAATCGCTGCGTGCGTCAGCTGGTGGAGGAGTCTTTACGGCACTGGCCTGGCCGCTGGGATGACCGCAGCGATCCGACCAGCCCCCACGAGGCCAACCTGTTGAATCTGGTGATCGATAAGGCCCACCACCAGCTTGGCTGGGCTCCTCGCTGGCCGTTCGCCACCACGGTGGAGCGCACGGTGTCCTGGTACCGACGGGTCCACGAAGGACAAGAGAACGCCCTGCGGTGTTGCCGCGATGATCTGGCGGCCTACTTGGCCTGCCGGCACAGCTGATCTTCCCCCCCCTGTGTCAGCAAAGCAGTCCGCTCGACCATCCGAATCTCAAGCTGGATCAATTTGCTGCAGTTAACTGCTGTTGCGGTTCATGATGCTGTGTGGGGAATGTTGCCAGGTTCATCCTGATGTGGCTGCGCTGAATGGTGGCTGCCCTGAACAGTGGCTGCGCTAAGCACAGGCCGCGCTGATTCAGTGTTCGCCGCAGCGCCCATCGGCTGTTGGGGCCGACACATCCGGCCAGCCCATTCCAGCGGTGTGGGGGGATCAACGTCTGGCTGTCGTTCCTGATCAAGCTCTGCCTGTTTTGCTCAGTCCATGCGGTTCAGCTGGGCCGGCTCTGGCCATCAGCGTTCACACGCACGCTCAACTGGTCCACGGTTCGGCCGCAAAGCCCCCACGTCGCCTTTAATGGCATTAAGACATCCTGAAAGTTTAGTCGCCGGCATGACCGTCTCCAGTCCCCCCGAGCGCGAAGATGCGCGGTCCCTGCGATTCGCGGAATGCTGAGCAAAACCATGACGACTTCTCCCGAATCTCTCCGCCAGGACATCCTCCGCCTCACCCGCGAATACTCGCGGCAGGTTCACGCTCCCTTCCGCCCCGCCAGCGATCCCGATCGCCGTCCCTGGCAAGAAGGCACACCCATCCCCTATGCAGGCCGGGTGTTCACCGAAGACGAAGTCGAGGCGGCCGTTGCCGCCACTCTGGATTTCTGGTTGACCCTCGGCAAGGAAGGGATGGCCTTCGAAAGGGAACTCGCCGACTTCATGGGGGTACGCCACAGCCTTGTCGTTAATTCTGGTTCCTCGGCAAACCTGATCGCCATCTCGGCGCTCACCTCGCCCAAGCTGTCAGCGGAAAGGCGGCTTCAGCCCGGTGATGAAGTAATCACCGTCGCTGCTGGCTTCCCCACCACCGTGGCGCCGATCGTGCAGGTGGGTGCGGTGCCCGTATTCATCGACGCCGATCCCATCACTGGCAACGCACGCTGCGAGCAACTAGAGGCGGCCTACAACCCGGGCAAAACCAAGGCCGTGATGATGGCCCACGCCCTCGGCAACCCATTTGATTTGGCCATCACCTTGGCCTTCTGCCAGAAGTACAACCTCTGGCTGGTGGAGGATAACTGCGATGCCCTGGGTTGCAGTTATTCGATGCCGCGGCCACTGGCCGAAAGCCTTGGGTTCAGCGAGAACAGCCCCGGGTTGGATGAGGGGCCCGACCGCGTCGTTCGCTGGACCGGCACCTGGGGCGACATCAGCACCCAGAGCTTTTACCCGCCCCATCACCTCACGATGGGCGAAGGTGGAGCCGTCAATATCGTGCGCGATCAGAAGTTGAAGGTGATCGCCGAAAGCTTCCGTGATTGGGGTCGTGATTGCTGGTGCCCGAGTGGGATTGACAACACTTGCAATAAGCGTTTTGGCTGGCAACTCGGTGAGCTTCCCCATGGTTACGATCATAAATACACCTATAGCCATCTCGGTTTCAACCTCAAGCCACTCGATCCTCAAGCCGCGATTGGCCGTGTTCAACTGAAGCGATTGCCTGAATTCATCGAGGCGCGAAAACGCAACTGGGAGGCGCTACGCCGTGGATTGGTGCCCCACGAGGATGTGCTTGAGTTTGCTCTGCCGACCCATGCCACTTCCTGGCATCCCGAATCTGGCTTTAGTTGGGATTCCAGCGGCTGTCGTGTCGATTGTTCTTGGTTCGGCTTCAAGATTGCCGTCAAGCCTGATGCACCCTTCAGCCGCACCGATCTAGCCCGTGAGCTAGACCTCAACCAGATCGGCAACCGCATGTTGTTCGGAGGCAACCTTCTGCGCCAGCCCGCCTTTGTGCAGTTACGCAATGATCGCCCCACGGCCCTACGGGTTTGTGGCGAGATGAAGGGTTCTGATGAAATTATGAACCACACACTGTTCCTGGGCACCTTCCCTGGGCTTACGGACGCGATGATCGAACGTGAAATTGAAGTGATTCAGAACTACGCCCGCTCTGCGGCGGCCACAACACGTGAAGCTGCGGGAGTGAATTGATGATCGCCACCGACCTGCTGATTTTTGGCGCGGGCTCCTATGCCCGTAAGCTAGCCAAAGCCTTTCAGGCGGAAGGTCATCAGATTCATGCGTTTGTGTCGAGCCGAGCGCCAACGGCCGATCGCATTGATGGCATTCCATGTCATAGCTTTTCAACCCTGCCTTCAGAGTTGCGAGAAGCTGGACCTATCGCCTGTGGTGTGTTTAATCGCGGCGATGCCTATCAAGGCTTGGCCGATAGTTTACATGACAATGGTTTTACCGAAATTCTTTGGCCTTGGCACTATTATCCGGAACTTCATCAGCAACTGGGCTGGTGCTACTGGATGGACGCCGAACCTCATGACTTGAAGCACTGGCAACAGGATCCTGAATACCAACAGGTTATTCAGCTCCTTGCTGACGATGAAAGCCGCAAGATCATTGAGAGAATCATTGCCTTCCGCTGCGGAGCCGACCTTGCCTTTTCAGCATTTAAGTCAGAAGAGCAGCAGTACTTTAATCAGCTAACACTGCAAGCGCTGCCAAAAGACCGTCCAATTAACTATCTTGATGTTGGCGCTTACAGTGGAGATACGCTTGAGCATCTCTGTGCAAAAGCTACTGTGGGGACGGCCATATTGCTCGAGCCAGATCCCTGTAATTTTAGCCAACTGATCGAGAATGCTAAAAGGCTGACATCCAGATATCCACTCCTACGCCCCATCGCCTTGCCCCTAGGCGCTGGTAGCGAATATCAATGCATCGTCCTTGAGGCAAGCGGCGAAGCATCCAGTCTTCATGCCCCACAAGGGCAGTCCGAAACAGAAGATGTCTACACCGTAACTGTCAACCCCATGGACCACATGATGCCTGCGGGTGAAGTAGATCTTGTCAAGATTGATGTTGAGGGGCACGATCGCGAGGCCATACGGGGTATGCAGGAGTTATTGCAACGCTCCAGACCCGTTGTGGCTGTTTCCCTCTACCACCGCCCCCGCGATATTGTTGAACTTACACTGTTCTTGAGGCAAACATTAGGCGACGCCAGTTATCGCTTTTATGTGCGCCAGCATCTTTACAATTCCTTCGAGACGGTGCTTTACGCGATCCCTGCACGGGACTGAGAGCACGGGACTGATCAAGCCTCACTCTCCAGCATTATTGCTACCTCAGCCCGTACCAACCAGTCCACGGGCTCACTGACCCCCCGCCCAGCTCCACACGAGAATCCTTTCCATGAGAGTTGCTGACTTCATTGCGGAACGCCTGAAGGTTCTGGGGTGCACCGATGTGTACATGGTCACGGGTGGGGCAGCCATGCATCTCAACGATGCTTTCGCCAAAGCATTTGGCAGCCGAGTGCATTGTCTGCACCATGAACAGAGTTGTGCGATCGCAGCGGAAAGCTTTGCCAGAATCACGGGCAGACCCTGTATCGTTAACGTTACGGCTGGGCCGGGCGGCATCAATGCGATCAACGGTGTCTTCGGTGCTTTTGTTGATTCCATCCCGATGATTGTTGTTTCGGGCCAGGCCAAACGAGAAACCCTTCTGGCGAACTGCAATACGGAAGGTCTGCGCCAGTTGGGTGATCAAGAAGTGGATATTATCCGCATGGTGTCAGGGATTTGCAAGTCGAGTGTGCTGATCCAAGATCCATTGCAAATTCATCAAGCTGTCGATCAAGCTTATCAACTGGCAACGAGTGGAAGGCCCGGTCCCGTCTGGCTTGATGTTCCCATCGACGTGCAAGCCACACCCCTACCAGAACGTTTTGAAGCGTTGCTGGCTGGTCAGCAACTAAGTCTTGCTACGCCGCAGCAGGCTAAGGATCCTGAGGCCACCGACCAGGAGCTGATCGAACTGGCAACCCACCTGCTGCGTGATGAGCGTCCCATTCTCTATGTAGGCAGTGGTATTCGCCAGGCCGGCGCTTACGATGAGTTTCTGTCGTTTCTTGACAGCTGGCCCCTGGCAACTGTGACGGGCTGGAATAGCAACGATTTGCTTTGGGACGATCACCCTTGCTATAGCGGAAGGCCGGGAAGTGTGGGCAACCGGGCCGGCAACTTTGCCGTTCAATATGCGGGTGCTGTGCTTACGGTTGGCTGTCGGCTCAATATTCGCCAGGTTAGCTTCAACTGGAAATCCTTTGCCAAGAATGCCTGGACCTGCCATCTGGACATCGACCCAGCCGAGCTCAACAAACCAACCCTTGCCTCCAACTTAAAGATCCGCGCCACTTGTAAGGGCTTCTTGCCAAGATTGTCGAAGGCTCTGACTGACGTGGCCGCGAGCCAGGGCCTTGATCTGGATCGCGTGAAATCCCACTGGCAAGCCTGGAGGGAATGGTTGAGGATGCAGCTCCTCACCTACACTGCGGTTAGCCATGCATTGCCAACCAAGAGTGGGCATGTTAATCCCTACCGTTTGATTGATCGCCTCACCCATCATCTGCCTGAGGGATCCACGACCGTCTGCGCCGATGGCACTGCCTGCGTGGTTGGCTTCCAGGCCGCCGTATTCAAGCGTGCTCAGCGCATGTTTCACAATTCTGGCTGTGCCTCGATGGGCTATGACCTGCCGGCCGCCATCGGTGCATACCACGCGACGCAAGCTCCTGTGACCTGTTTAGCTGGAGATGGATCGATCATGATGAACTTGCAGGAGCTCGCATTCATTGGCGGCAAGCAGCTGCCCATCAAAATTGTGTTGCTGAACAACCTGGGTTACCACTCGATTCGCCAGACCCAGAATAACTACTTTCCTGACAATCCTGTTGGTTGCGGTGCGGAATCAGGTTTGCCATTCCCGAAGTTTGCAAATCTCTGTCAAGGCTTTGAACTTGACTACAGCCTCCTCGATGACGAAGAGGCCCTTGAGAGCTCCATCACCGCGCTCTATGCCCACGATCGGCCAGCACTGCTGGAGGTGATTCTCGATCTCCGTCAAGAGTTTGCACCGAAGTTAGCGAGTAAAAAGCTAGCAGATGGTTCGATGGTCACTGCGGAGCTGGAAGACATGAGCCCCTTGCTTGGTGATGAAACCATGGCGAAGCTTCAGGCCGCGGCAATGGCCATCCGCTGATGCAGCTGCTTTTCGACTTTGATGGCACCCTGGCCGACTCTTCTCCAGGTATCTATGCGTCATTCCAGCTGGCCTGTAACAGTCTGGATCTCCAAGCTCCTGCTTATCAGGAATTCTGCGATTCGATCGGCCCTCCGGTCCAGTTGTTGGCGCGTCGATTCTTTCCTGAGCTATCCGAGCAGCAGGCAGAGTCCTTCCGCCAAAGGTTTCGTCACGACTATGACAACGTCCGTTTCCGCCAATGTCAGTGGTATGACGGGGTTAAGTTAACCATTCAGGCCCTAAACGGAGTCGCTGGGGTGCGCTTGGCCATCATCACCAACAAGCCTACCCAGCCGACCTTGGAACTCTTGAGCATCGGGGGATTGAGCGAACATTTTGAACTTGTGGTCGGAATAGATTACCTCGTCACCCAAGGCACAGGCCCTGTGTTTGCCAACAAGTCAGAAGCGATCAAACTGGTTAATTCTCGCCTGCCAGCCTCTGATGGGGCTGCAATCTATATCGGTGACACACCAGCAGATCGCCGTGCCAGCCTCGCCTGCGGTCTCGAGTTTATTGCTGCTACCTATGGCTTCCATCGTTGGCAACAGGATGAACTTTTCGCAACACCCAGCATTGCCCGAATCGGCGATCTGATTCCCTTGTTGCAGCCGCGATGGGGATGTGGACAAGCCGTGCACTGTCAGTCGGATGCTTGACCAGCGCGCAAGCCCATGGTAATTTTCATTGAGCTAATGACTTGAAGCTTGAACACCTACGAGCGCAAAATGTGCGAACTTTTGCGCACAGGCCGAGAGCGACACGGCGTCGTTGCTACCAAGGCAGAGTTTGAAGCCGAAGGAACACGCACGGATGAGCTGCTGCGCTTACTTGAAATTGCACACCGTGCAGGTGTGGATATCGCCTTGAAAGTGGGCGGTTGCGAAGCCATTCGAGATCTGCTCGAGGCCAAGCAATTTGGAGTGCGGTACATCATTGCTCCCATGGTGGAAACGCCCTATGCCCTGAGTAAATATGTCCAGGCCACGTCGAAGGTGTTTAGTGATGATGAGAATGACGAGGTTGACTTTCTGTTCAACCTCGAAACGATTACTGCTTATGAGCATCTCCATGAATTGATCTCCATCGCCAGCGGTTCCCCCGGTTGTCATGGCATGGTCTTCGGGAGAGTTGATTTTTCTGGCTCCCTCGGCCTTGGCCGGCAAGGAATTGAATCGCAAGAGGTCACCAGCCGAGCCGAGATTGCTGCCGCCGCATGCAAGAGTGCCGGTCTTGATTTTGTCGTTGGTGGTGCCGTTTCAATTGATGCCCTCAGTAATCTTAAACGCATCAACAGCATTCACCTCACCCGGTTTGAGACACGAAAGGTTGTCTTCGAGGCTGAGGCACTCAATCGTGATGCGCTTGAGGAGGCGCTTAAGGATGCCGTTCACTTTGAACTGCTCTGGCTGTTGAATAAGCGTGACTACTACGGGTTTATCCACAAAGAAGACGAAACACGTATTGAGATGTTAGAAGCGCGTTGGCATGTGCTTGATCAGGAATGAGCTTTCCCGCTGGCGTACCCGTTGCTGAAGGTCAGTTCCTGTTGACGGGAGCCAGCGGCTGGTTTGGTAGGACAGCATTGTGGGAATACGAGCAGAGTCGTGGCCCTGAAGCCCTGCGCAGGGACGTGGTGGCTTTTGCATCCACGGCAAAGTCCATCGATTTTGGCAGTGCCCACGGGCCGATGCCAGCCCAGCCACTCAGTTCGATCACGGCGATTGAGAAGCCTCGCGGTTTGATTCATCTCGCCTTTCTGACCCGTGATCAACTTCAGCATCTTGATGTTGAGAGCTACATCGCAACTAACCGGGCGATCAGCGATCAGATCGAGCGCCTGGTTGAGCAGCATCCACACTTACCGATCATCACCACCTCCTCCGGCGCAGCTGCAGCCTTGCAAAACCAAGGGCAAGGCCTCCTCCAAAACCCCTATGCAGTGCTGAAGCAAGAGGAAGAGCACCTTTGGCGACGCCATGCCCAGGGACGCATGGCGTTGGTGTTTCGGGTCTATGCAGCCTCCGGACGATTTCTGAAGAGTCCGAAGCTCTTCGCGTTTGGAGATTTTGTGGAGAAAGCCTTGAATGGCCAGGCCATCGTGATCAAGAGCCGTCGGCCTGTGCTGCGCAGTTACGTCCACGTGGGTACGCTGATGAAGTTATGTTGGGCCTTGCTCCGCGAGCCCTTGGCCCCGGGCTTCCAACAGATTGATGCTTGTACACAGACCCTGAGCCTGCTTGAGCTGGCTGAGATCATCAGTCAGATCTGGCATCTACCAGCACCTCAGCATGAGGTTGATCATAATCTAGATGCCGATTGCTATACTGCAGACTCTACAGCCTTTCTCTCCCTATTGCAACGTCGCCAACTGGCCTCGCCAGACCTCAAAGAGCAGCTTCTCGAAACAGCTTCTTGGCTCAACCAATCCTAGTGTACAATCTCTCCGCCAATAAGGCCCTAGCGGCATCAATGTCGCTGCCCTCAATGAGCTCTGTATAAGCGCTTCAAAACTTGATAGTAGAGGATGGCAACAACCAGGGAGATTGCACCCGTAATATAAGCCGGCGTGAATTGAGACAAGATAGCCACATTCAAAAATAGGACCAGCGAGCCTGGCAGCACCGCCAAAAAGTAGGCAAGCAGTGTGGGCCGTTGCGCGTTTCCACCTGTGAATACAAAACGACCTAAACCGTAATAGCGAAACAGTTGCATGCAGATCTCGGTGATTATAGATGCCATGAGTTGACTAACAACAAGCGCCAATGACACAAATATCACATAAGAGAGTACGGCATTGACTGTACCCAGGGCTCCATAGCGGCCGAAACGACGTAGACGCTTCATTGGGAGAGCTTCAGCTGGCTAAGGTCACCACAGGTGGCCTGGATTCTATAGTATGGACGACCAGTTTGCATGGCATAGCTACGAAAGATGTATTGGAGGGCAACACCCATGCAGAGGATCAAGAAGGACACGCCGAAATAAATCAGTAGTAATAAAGAAAAGATAACAGTTACACCCGATGTCAAGATCTGATGGACCGCCAAGACCAGGCAAACGGTGAGTGTCACGAACCACTGGAATACAGCCACTGAGGTGATCAGTTTTGGCGGGAAGCTGGAAAACTGAATGATGCCATCGACAGCAAGGTCAAACAGTGTGGAAAAATTATTGCTGGATGAACCATGACGCCGCTGCTGACGAATATATGAGACCTGATGGATATTTAAGCCCATATAGGTTGGGATAAGCCGAATATAAGGTCTTAACTCGTGGTATCTTCTAAACGCCTTGACAGCCTGAGATGTATAAAGCCCAAATCCGTAGAAGCGGGGAATGCTGTGTGAATCCGAGATTCTTCCCATAAACTTATAGCCCAGGCGGCGAGCCCCAAGCCGCCAGGCAGATTCTTGATCCTCTTGGCAGACTGCGGCGATGAGATCTGCCTGACTATCGAGTTGGGCCAAAATAAGTGTGGGAAGAACCTCAGGGGGATCTTGGAAGTCAGCACACATACCAATGGTTAAGTCGGCATCCGACTGGCAAATCGCCATGAAGGGAGACAAGAGTTGACCATAATTAATGGCGTGACGAATGCCATTCACATGGGGATTACTCTCCGCCAGCTGCTGCACCCGATTCCAGGTCTGATCCCGTGAGCAATTATCTACAAATGTTATTCTGTAACGAAAGGGTCCAAGCCTGTTCAGCAGCTCTTTGTCTTGAAGTGATGCCTCAATCGCTTCGGTCAGGGGCCAGACGTTTTCCTCTTCGTTGTAGGCCGGCACCACTACGTTCAAAGTGAGACCCGCATTGCTGTCCATGTCAACAGGAAAGTTAATTGATTTTACAAGATCAGCAGCAGCTTGCCGGCTTGGGCGGTGTTGTAACTGACCCCTGATCGGAGCAAGGCAGTTTTTCAAATCAGCAGCACTTGTGTTTCAACGCACAGGACGCTGTTGAGGCCAACCGCTGTGACTGCTCAGACATGGGCTGGATGGGGTTTTCAGCTCGCAACGGCAGACGATGGCTCACATCTCGTCGTGAAGCTTCCTCAGCTCCTGGCTGAAGCGCCCTGCTCATGGTTGCTCGCTCTCATGTCCCGTGGCCGAAGAACGAAGGGCTGCGGAGGGGATGGCCGTGAGCCTGGCGTGGCTGCGCTTGATCTGTTGACGGAGTTTGAGCATGAGCATACAACCAAACAGCAAAAAGAATATGGGCCTAAGTAATGCTACGGGGCCTGTATATGTACCAAGGCACAAAAATTGTTGACCGGAAAGCTCTGATAGCAAAGGTATCTGACGAAAGTACTCCAGAGATATGCTTCTGATGCCACATTCATAGGCCTTGCTGGTGATTCCAGGCAGATCAAATGCGCACACAGCGCCAAAGTATAAGCTCAACAGTATCGGCGAGCTCGAAATGATCTGCGTTTCTTCCTCGATGCAGAAGATGGAGACCAACAAAAATAATATTACATAGGCACCTGAGGACTGAGAAAAGATCAAAAAAAGCATCACGTTAATAAACGATGGAATTGCGTATCGCAACATTACCAATCGTGCATTGAAAGACTCGCCAGGGCTGGCTACGTTTCTTGAGGTTATTCTCATAGTACCCAGATCAGATGACTCTGATTCGCGTTGGTCACACTTGATGCCTGTAAGCAAACAGCGGAAGGCCAGCCAGCAGAAGGCTAGAAACAGGCAAAAGCTTGCTCCATAGAGAATGTCTAAATAGAGCCTATAGTCAAGCCCCAGCATATCAGAACCGATGCCAAAGTCTACCAGTCTCTTCATGTCGCGGTAGCCATTAAAGGAGAAGGTGTAAATTGCTTTAGAGACCACATTCAAAATTGTAAATTCTTTTGAGTAGAAGGCCAGATTGTCGGGAAGATTCTCGATGCCCGGTGCCCCTACAATGAGTACCGGTATAATTTGCAGAATGACAACGGTGAGAAAAGAGATCAGCAAGCCGGAAAACCGACGGCCATAAAGTGAAAAGAGTAAGATGTAGGGTTTGATCGCTGCCGCTGCACCAACCATGATTGGATGCAAAAGAATTCTTGCTTTTGGATAATAGGCAAAGCGGATGGATAGCCAGAAGAATATGTACCCTACCCCAATCGTGTTGCCTCGCTCAAAGCTGAACAAGGCTGCATAGGAAAACAGGGTTATCAGCCTGAATGGCAACACCCTGATCCCGTAATACTGTATATTCTTGATCAGCGACTGCCCTTTCGGAAAAGGCCTTATTGGCACGAGGATTGTCAGCCACATACAGATATGCATGGCGACAATAAATTTAATATTCAGGCTGAACTGTCTCCAGCCTGAAAAGTAGCCGGGTGGAATCTGGCCAAATATTTGGTTTGCAATCGTACACAAAAAGTGCGAGAACGGTGTATAAAGACTCTGCCATACTGTGTAACGGTCACTGCGATCAGACCAGGCACAAGTATTGGTCCAGTCTGCCAACGAATCGCCCTCATCAAAGATGAGCGGAGGTGATGGATAATAGTGGAGAACGAAAGTACGATAGGCAAATATCGCATAGAAGAGTCCTATTCCGATCACAATCAAAACTAACAAACGCTGGCGCAACTGCCGATGTCCTGACTGCTGGCTGGCTTCGCTTGCGGGTTCCAAGCCGGTGTTGTCAGGGGGCCCGTTTGCAACAATCATCGCGTGTACATACAGGATTAGAGATCATGGAATTTTGAAACCAACTTTTCAGTACGTTGACGACCGAAAGAACGCATCGTTGGCGAGAGAATGAACACTATAAGTGCGATGTACAAGAGCGTCAGCCCCACGCCAATCAACCTCAGCGGTATCGGTTGGCATTGTAGAGAACTGGCGATGATGCTCCAGGACGACAATTCTTTGGCTGAATCCAGCAATAGCTTCTCTTTCAATTGCCGATAGGTAGATAGCACTGAAACGGTTGACTTTACTTCTTCCTCAAGATATAGATAGCGAGCTAATAGCGCTTGCGCTTTCACAGCGAGCTGAGAGTAATATTTCTTGTCTTGAACACTCTGCTGTTGCAGAGAATAGATTTTGACTTGATTGATCACCTCCCGCTCGAACGCATCGTAGGCGGCTGGAGTTGAGGGAATATCCTCGGGTCGAATTGGAAGACCCTTGAAATAAGACTGGATTTGGCCGTAAAGATCGGCCAAACGGATATTGATGGCTACCAGCTCTTGGTCGGAAGGTTGTCGCGTGTTTTTGAGAAGCAGTTGGCGGGACCGAACAGTGTTGTAGGCTAAGATAAGCCGCTTGAACGGAATAGAAGTGATGACTGGCTGAAGATTGTTACGCGCTATCAGTTCAGAAAGGCGACGATCCGTGCGAGCGGACATTCCAAATCCTTCTGAATTATCAATTTTTGACTGTGCCAAGGCCGATTCGATGCGAGCGTAGTTGTCCTTCGCTAGGTTGGCAACTGTATCGGGAGTGAATCCGGCCATGGAGAGGCGGATTGCCTGCATCTCCCGGTCAGTTCTCTCGAAATCGGCACGTAGTCGGTCGATTTGCGCATTGGCAAACTTTAAGGCTTTACCCGTTCGCTCGCTGCGATAATCAATCCCGTAGTTCAGGTAAAACTGGCGTAGATCTGGCTGGATCCGGCGTAAGACCTCGCGGTCTGCACGGACGGTAATTGTGATGATACTGAGATCCTGGAATCGATCTCCGCGTTTTTGTCTGATCTGCAGTGGCGAATCGTCACTGTTTTTCTCCTTGGCCTCATTGATCCGATCCAGCAAGGCGTTGACCTCTGGATCATTGGGATGGCGCTGCCGAATTGCCTTGGTCATGGCGGAGGTGACCGACTGGCTCTCCAAGACAGCCTTCAGGGTGGGGTCGTCGGTACGCCCCGCCAAACCGAGCTGTTCTAGACCGGAAGACAGTTCAGACTTACTTTTGCTGAGTGGATCGGAGACCAGCAGCTGCTCGCTTAAAACGCAACGGTCTGCCGCCCTTTGGTTCAGTAACCACCAGGGGATGAACAAGCCTCCGACGCAGATCGCATAGATCAGAATGCGCGTCAGCAGTGGATGCTGCTTGAGCAGCAGCTCCGAGCGGATCTGCTGCGATGGCGAGGGCACAGGAGAGGAAGTCATCAGCGTAAGACTTCACTTACGCCAACAGCTGTAACTGCAGGGCCTAGGAATCCTTGCACAACTTGCTGGAAATTAGCCAGGCTAGACTTGCCAACATAGAGGATACTTCCCTGCGTGAGCACCCCCTCGTAACCTGCCATAAACTCCTTAGATCGGACATTGATTGGAAACTTTCGGTAGGTGTAGGACTTGTTTTCTCCGTCCGGCTGGGCAAGAAAGGCCTCGTTGGCTGCGATGTTTGTGGCTCCGCCCGCAATGGCGATGACCTCCATGGGGGTTGTCAACCAGTGAATTTCAATGACGCCAGGTTTTAGGACGTTACCAAGTACAAACACACGCTGGCGTGCTGAGGCCAAATCTGAACGTGCCATCAACTTAAACCGTTCAGAATTATAATCAATCTTGTCGACGCCGCGCACAACAATGCTGTCGCCATCATCAAGGGCCAGAGAACCATCACGAGAGCGGCCGGATTGGTCAATATCCAGATTTACAGTAAAACAGGTGCCATTGCGAGTGTGAACCTCCACGTGGTCGAAGTCTGCGGTGTTGAGCAAGCCACCCGCTCGGACCACAACTTCCTCGACAGTGTTGGGGCGCTGGCGAAGTGCTCCCTCTTCCTTGCTGAGTTCACCAAGCGGCGTGCTGAGCTGATATGTTCCCGGCGATTTGACATGGCCAGAAATCGTTACTCTCAAGATGGTCTGATCAATTTGAAAAATTGATAAGGTTGGAGCTCGATAGAACGATTGCAAGGCTTTCCTCATTTTCTTCTCAGCCTCCGGAATTGTAAGGCCAACAACATGAACAGTGCCAACGCGGGGCATGAAAATATACCCGTTTGCCCCAACCTTGATTTTGTTCAAGCCATCCGTTTTGGAGTTGCTTGCGCCGGTATCCAGAAACGAAATCGAGTCCATCACTTCGCCAAAAGAGTAATATTCAATCACATCGCCAACACGAATTCTCTGCACAATATTGCGAACAGCGGCGAAGCCACCATCACCTCGAAACGGTGGACAGGAGCGTTGTGATTTCTGGGTTCTGAGCAAAGCCTGAGCCTGGGAGGGCAGGTCGACGCCAAGCGTTCCAGGCAGAAGAACTCCCAAAATTGCAAATTGGATGCTGGCTAACCGGCCAACCAAGCGTCGGGGAGGCATTGATGAAAATTGCTCTCGATTACTTTACAGTAGGGCTTAGCAAACCAGTTGCCGTGCTGTCCCGGCAGTCGACACGGCCGTTCAGGAAGCGATTTCGTGGTCAGCCGTTCAGCCATACATCCTTGATCGCTGCTCCGTCGAGATTGCTTTGCTCAGCTCTGGATCGGCTGCTTGCTTGAATCAGCCACAACAAACGCAGACAGCCTCATTCCACTTTCGGCTTAAGCCATTGAGGCGTTAGGCGCAATTGAGGCAATCATGCATCCAATCAGCTTCGGCAGAGACGAGCCGTTGCCAATACAAAAGGTCAGCCACCGAACAGGTGGCTGACCTGAGATTTAGGAAGCTGAAGCGTCGTCAGACTCGTGCGTGCGCTCAGCCCAAGGCCCGCGCTGTGGCCACGACGTTGTCGACCGTGAAGCCGAACTTCTCCAAGCAGACCGGACCAGGTGCCGAGGCGCCGAAACGATCGATCGACACGGTTGCCCCATCGAAGCCGGTGTACTTGTGCCAGCCGTAGGAGCTTGAGGCTTCCACCACCACACGTTTGCGCGCCACTGCCGGCAGGACCGATTCGCGGTAGGCCGCATCCTGCTCCTCGAACAGCTCCACACACGGCATCGACACAACCCTGACGTTGCGACCTTCGGCGCGCAGCGTGGCGGCTGCCTTGACGCAGAGGTCAAGCTCGGTGCCGGTGCCGATCAGGATCAGATCGGGTGTGCCCGTGGAATCCTCAAGGATGTAGCCACCCCTGGCCACTACCTCGGCGCTGGAGTTGGGCTGGTTCGCCATCGCCTGGCGGCTCAGGGCCAGCACGGTGGGTCGCTTGCGGTTGCTGATCGCCACCTGATAGGCCCCCATGGTTTCGTTGCCATCGCCAGGGCGAATCACCAGGAGGTTGGGGATTGCCCGCAGGTTGGCGAGAGTTTCGACCGGTTGGTGGGTGGGCCCATCCTCGCCGAGGCCAATGGAATCATGGGTGAGCACATAGATCACCCCCAGCTCGCTCAGCGCCGAGAGGCGCATGGCGCCGATCATGTAGCCAGCGAAGACCAGGAAGGTGCCGCCGTAGGGAATGAGGCCGCTGTTGTGGTAGGCGATGCCGTTGAGAATTGCAGCCATGGCGTGCTCGCGTACGCCGAAGTGGAGGTAGCGATTGGCCTCGCCGCCCTTCTGGAAGCTGGCCTCCCCCTTGATATCCGTGAGGTTGGAATGGGTGAGGTCGGCAGAGCCGCCAATCAGTTCCGGCAGGGCAGGGCCGAAGGCATTGAGGGCGTTGTAGGAGTGCTGGCGCGTGGCAAGCCCCTTATCGGCGGGCGTGAAGCTGGGCAGCTTGGCATCCCATCCCTGGGGCAGCTCGCCACGCAGCCGGCGCTCGAACTCCAGGGCCTCACTGGGATAGGCGGTGCGATAGGCCTCCAGAGTGGCGTTCCACTCCACTTCGGCCGCCGCGCCACGGCTGATCGCTTCACGCCAGTGGTCGTAAGCCTGCTGGGGCACCTCAAAGGGGCCGTAGGACCAATCGAGGGCCTTGCGGGTGAGTTCGGCCTCATCGGCGCCCAGGGCGGCACCGTGCACGCCGGCGGTGTTGGCCTTGTTCGGGGAGCCGAAGCCGATGGTGGTGGTGACCTTGATCAGGCTGGGCTTGTCGGTGACGGCTTTGGCGGCCTCAATGGCCTCGCGGATCGCTTCAACGTCGTGGTTGCCGTCGGCGACGTGCTGCACATGCCAGCCATAGGCCTCGTAGCGCTTCAGCACGTCTTCGGTGAACGACACGGCGGTGTTGCCGTCGATCGTGATGTGGTTGTCGTCGTAGAGGGCGATCAGCTTGCCCAGCCCGAGGTGGCCCGCCAGGGAGGCGGCTTCGCTGGCCACACCCTCTTGGTTGCAGCCATCACCCATCAACACGTAGGTGTAGTGGTCGACCAGGGCGTGGCCAGGGCGGTTGAAGGTGGCGGCGAGATGGGCTTCGGCGATCGCGAGACCAACGGCATTGGAGATGCCCTGGCCAAGGGGGCCCGTGGTGACCTCCACCCCGGCGGTTTCAAAGGTTTCCGGGTGACCGGGCGTGCGGGATTCCCACTGGCGAAACTGCTTGATGTCCTCCAACGAGACCGAGTCGTAGCCGGTGAGGTGCAGCAGCGCGTAAAGGAGCATGCAGCCGTGGCCGGCCGAGAGCACAAAGCGGTCGCGGTTGAACCAGCCCGGATTGCGGGGGTTGTGCCTCAGCACCTTGTCCCACAGGGCGAACGCCATCGGCGCGCAGCCCATCGGCAGGCCTGGATGACCTGAATTAGACTTGTTGATCGCATCGACGGCCAGGAAGCGGATGCTGTTGATGCAGAGGCTTTCGACCGATGTGGCGGGAGAGCTAGGGGCGGCGACCATGGTGCGAGTGAGGTGGAGGAACGGAGGAGTGAGGAGGGTTGCGGGGAAATCCTGGGCTTCGACCCTGGGCATTCAGCGCATCCGGCGGAAGGCCAGGCACACGTTGTGACCACCGAAACCGAATGAGTTGGAGAGCACGACGTTCACGGCGTGCTCCCTGGCCTGGTTTGGCACCACATCCAGGTCACAGGCGGGATCGGGAGTGTGGTAGTTGATCGTAGGCGGAACCAGGTTGTGGCCTATGGCCAGGACCGCCGCCACCGCCTCGATGCCGCCGCTACCGCCCAGCAGGTGCCCGGTCATCGACTTGGTGGAGCTGACCGGGACGCTGCGGGCGTGAGCGCCGAGAGCGGCCTTGATGGCGGCCGTCTCGTTGCTGTCGTTCGCCTGGGTGCTCGTGCCATGGGCATTGACGTAATCGACATCCTCAGGGGCCAGTCGACCATCAGCCAAGGCCAGCCGCATCGCTTCGGCGCCCCCGACGCCTCCCGGCGAGGGTGCGGTGATGTGGTGGGCATCGCAGGTGGTGCCGTACCCCACGATCTCAGCCAGAATTGGGGCGCCACGAGCCTGAGCCCGCTCCAGGCTCTCCAGCACCAGCACGCCGGCCCCCTCGCCGATCACGAAGCCATTGCGGTGGAGATCGAAGGGGCGGCTGGCGGTGGCTGGGTCGTCGTTGCGGAAGGAGAGGGCCTTGGCGCTGGCGAAGCCCGCGACCCCCAGCGGAGTGATCGCCGATTCCGCTCCACCGCAGACCATGGCATCGGCATAGCCCATCTGAATCAGGCGGAAGGCGTCGCCGATGGCATTAGACCCGGCGGCGCAGGCGGTGGCCACGGCGCTGCTCGGGCCGCGGGCGCCCAAGGCAATAGCCGCCAGCCCGGTGGCCATATTGGGAATCATCATCGGCACACAGAAGGGGCTGACGCGGTCCGGTCCGCGCTCGCTCAGGACGTGGGCCTGGGTTTCCATCATCAGTAGGCCACCCACGCCGGAGCCGATCGCGACGCCCACCCGATGGCTGGTGCGTTCATCGATCTCAAGGCCGGCGGCGGCCACAGCCTGCTTGGCCGCTACCACGCCGAACTGGCAGAAGCGATCCCAGCGCTTGGCCTCCTTGGGCTCCAACAAGCCCGTTGGATCGAATTCCTTGACTTCGGCCGCAAAACGACAGGCATGGCGTGAAGCGTCGAACAGGGTGATGGCTTCCACCCCATTGCGACCCTGGCTCAGCCCCTGCCAGTACGCGGCAACATCGTTGCCGATCGGTGTGACCGCGCCCAGGCCGGTGACGACGACGCGGCGGAGACCCTCCACCATGGACCGCCTCAGGCCTGCTTGTCCTGGATGTACTGAACGGCATCGCCGACCGTGGCGATCTTCTCCGCGGCCTCGTCGGGGATCTCGATGTCGAACTCTTCCTCAAGCGCCATCACCAGCTCGACAGTGTCCAGGGAGTCGGCGCCAAGGTCGTTCTGGAAGTTTGACTCGAGACTCACTTCCTTCTCCTCAACGCTGAGCTGGTCGGTAACGATCTTTTTGACCTTCTCGAAAATCGCTTGCTTTTCCATGGCCGACGTGAGGGAGGTCGCATCCTACGGGTCGACCTGTTGCCACTCCCGGCGGCGTATGAACAAGGGTGACGGGCCGCGGCCGCGGCGTCCAGCGACCGACGGGCCTTGGGTACCTTTGGCCAACGCCGTCTGATCGGCCCACGCCGTACTCCCCGGACCATGTCCCACGCCGTCAAGATCTACGACACCTGCATCGGCTGCACCCAGTGCGTGCGCGCCTGCCCCCTCGACGTCCTTGAAATGGTGCCCTGGGACGGCTGCAAAGCCGGCCAGATCGCCTCCTCCCCCCGCACCGAGGACTGCGTGGGCTGCAAGCGCTGTGAAACCGCCTGCCCCACCGACTTCCTCAGCATCCGGGTGTACCTGGGCGATGAGACCAGTCGCTCGATGGGCCTCGCGTACTGAACCAGCACCAGGCTTCCCCATAAGCTCAGCCCGGCACGTGCCGGGCTTTTTCATGGCCGTCGCCGCCCTTTCCCCCCTGCTTCTGCGGTCGTTATGTGCGGCATCGTTGCGCTGATCGGTTCCCGCGAGGCTGCGCCGCAGTTGCTTGAGGGCCTGCGCCAGCTGGAATATCGCGGCTACGACTCAGCCGGCATCGCCACCGTGGAGGGTGGTCGTCTGCACTGCCTGCGGGCGGAGGGCAAGCTGGTGCACCTCGCGGCTCGCTTCGAAACAGAAGGAGCCGCTGGACACTGCGGCATCGGCCACACCCGCTGGGCCACCCATGGCAAGCCGGAAGAACGCAATGCCCATCCCCATTTGGATGGGGATGGGCGGCTGGCGGTGGTGCAGAACGGCATCATCGAGAACCACCGCGGCCTGCGGGAGGAGCTCCAGGCCGAGGGCGTGCTGTTTCGCTCCGACACGGACACCGAAGTGATCCCGCACCTGGTGGCGCGGGAGTTGGCCCAGCTGCGCCAGGCGGGCCAGGCGGCTGATGGAGCCCTGCTGTTGCAAGCGGTGCAGCGGGTGCTGCCCCGCTTGCACGGGGCCTATGCCCTGGCGGTGGTGTGGGCTGAATCGCCGGGAGCGTTGGTGGTGGCACGGCGCCAGGCGCCGCTGTTGATCGGTCTGGGGGAAGGGGAGTTTCTCTGCGCCAGCGAT
The DNA here is from genome assembly GCA_044234415.1 of Cyanobium sp. GTDB lineage: Bacteria > Cyanobacteriota > Cyanobacteriia > PCC-6307 > Cyanobiaceae > Cyanobium. Next base: position 3,613 of record JBIIIX010000003.1, on the reverse strand, counting down.
ACGCCTGCCTTGGCCGGTTTCACGCGCACGATCCTGCCGATGGAAGACGGCGAAGTGGCGCTGCTGACGCCTCTGGGCATCGAGCTCTACGACAGTGGGGGGGCGCGGGTGCAGCGCGCCCCCAGCCTGCTGAGCGGCACCGAGCACGTGGCGGACAAGCGCAGCTTCCGCCACTTCATGCTCAAGGAAATCCATGAGCAGCCAGAGACCGCCGCCCTGTGGGTGGCCCGGCATCTGCCAGAGCGTGCCTCGCTCCCCGGCCCGGAAGGTTTGGCCCTGGTGGCCCTGCCCCTCGATGACAGCGTGTTCGAGGATGTGGATCGGATCCAAATTCTCGCCTGCGGCACCAGCCGCCACGCCGCCCAAGTGGGCGCCTATCTGCTGGAGCAGCTGGCTGGGCTGCCCACCAGCGTGTACTACGCCAGTGAATTCCGCTACGCCCCGCCCCCCTTGGCGCCCCGCACCTTGACGATCGGCGTGACCCAATCGGGTGAAACCGCCGATACCCTCGCGGCCCTGGCGATGGAGCAGGAGCGGCGGCGGGCGGTTGCCGATCCCGCCTACCAGCCGAAGCTGCTGGGCATCACCAACCGCCCGGAGAGCTCCCTGGCCCGCCTGGTGCCCCACATCCTGGATATCGGCGCAGGCATCGAGGTGGGGGTGGCGGCCACCAAAACCTTCCTGGGCCAGTTGCTCGCCTTCTACGGGCTGACCATCGCCTTCGCCGAGCGCCGCGGCATCGCCCCGAATCGGCTGGCCTCCCTCGTGGAGGAGCTGCGGGCCCTGCCGGGTCAGTTGCAGCGGCTGGTGGACGACCACGACCGCCGCTGTGCTGAGCTGGCGGCGATGTTCGCCGAGACCCGTGATGTGATTTTCCTGGGGCGAGGCATCAACTACCCGATCGCGATGGAGGGAGCTCTGAAGCTCAAGGAGATCAGCTACATCCATGCCGAGGGCTATCCGGCCGGAGAGATGAAGCACGGCCCGATCGCTCTGCTGGATTCGCGGGTGCCGGTGGTGTCGATCGCGGTGCCGGGCACGGTGTTCGACAAGGTGCTCTCCAACGCCCAGGAGGCGAAGGCCCGCGATGCCCAGCTGATCGGTGTGGCGCCCGAAGGGGCCGACACGGCTGTGTTCGACCTGTTGCTGCCGCTGCCCGCGGGCCTGGACGAGCTGATCAGCCCGCTGTTGACCGTGATTCCGATGCAGCTGCTCAGCTACCACATCGCCGCCCACCGCGGCCTTGATGTGGATCAACCGCGTAACTTGGCCAAGAGCGTCACTGTGGAGTGATTTTGTCAGCGTCGCGGGGCGATCACGGCCGCTGCGCGGCCAACATCGCCCCGCGACGCTGCCGGGGGAGGGGGGAAGAGGGTTTCCCACCGGCGCCGGGTGGAAGCGAGGGGCAGGTTGGCGCCGAGGGACAGGGCTGGGCTGCGTGTGCTCTCGTCCCGGTTGGGAGGTAGGAGCTGTTCTGGGCCAAGTTGAGGACCCATGAAGCATGGCCGCTCTGGAGGACTATCCAAAATCGCTCTGCTTCAGCAGCCCCAGCCTTCTGCCCTAAGCGTTTGTGGGGGTCTGCAGGGAGTGATCTGGGTCATCAAGAAGGGGGTTACCCCTCCCCGGCGCCAGGGGGAGGCTGGCGCCGGGGGATCGGGATGGGCGGCTTGAGCGCTCGCCCTGATCGGGAGGCAGGAGCGGTTGTGGGCCAACTTGATCACCCATGAAGTTCCGCCTGACGCGATCCAGCTGGGCTTGACGCGAGTTCTGGCGAAGCCGAGGACCTGAGGTCGGGCCGCTGGGGAGGAGTTTGAGGCCACCCTGCGCCCATCCAGGCGTCAAGCGGGCACCTTTTGCCGATTCAACAGAGGCTGATCAGCTGGCGCAGCAGCACGACATACCGGCTTTCAGGCAGCCCTGAGCCGGCCGGGTGGCGGCGCTCGCTCAGGCCGGCTGCGGGACGGTTGCCGCCTGGGCGGCCTGGGCTGCCACGGTGGCGGCATCGCTGCGGCCGTAGCGATCTTCGAAGCGCACGATGTCGTCTTCGCCGAGATACGGGCCGCTCTGCACCTCGATCATCTCAACCGGGATCTTGCCGGGGTTGGATAAGCGGTGCTTGGCGCCCAAGGGGATGTAGGTGCTCTGGTTTTCGCCCACCAGCTCCTGCACGCCATCGCGTTCCACCAGGGCCGTGCCTTTCACCACGATCCAGTGCTCGGCGCGGTGGTGGTGCATCTGCAGCGACAGGCAGGCGCCGGGATTGACCACGATCTTCTTGACCTGCCAGCGGTCCCCTTCGGTGATGCCGTCATAGGAGCCCCAGGGGCGATAGATGCGGCGATGGGCCTTGCTTTCGGGGGCTCCGGCCCGCTCGAGCAGGTTCACGATGGTCTTCACGTCCTGGGCGCGGTTGCGCTGGGCCACCAGCACCACATCATCGGTTTCGACCACCACCAGATCTTCCACGCCAAGGCCCACCACGAGGCGATGCTCGCTGCGCAGGTAGCAGTTGCGGCTGTCTTCGCTGATCACCCGGCCCCGCAGCACATTGCCTTGGGGGTCCCGATCCGCTGTTTCCCAGAGGGCGCTCCAGCTGCCCACATCGCTCCAGCCGGCCTCCAGGGGCAGCACGGAGCCGCGGTTGGTTTTCTCCATCACCGCCACGTCGATGGCGATGCTGGGGCAGTGGCTGAAGGCCTCCCGGTCGAGGCGCAGGAACTCGTGATCACTGGCCTCCAGTTCCAGGGCGGCGCGGCAGGCGTTCACCACCTGGGGGGCATGCCGTTCGAGTTCGGCGAGGATGGCGCTGCAACGGAACAGAAACATGCCGCTGTTCCAGGTGAAGCGTCCACTGGCCAGGAAGGCTTCAGCGGTGAGGCGATCGGGCTTTTCCACGAAGCGACGGATCGGCACCGGGGCGCTGATCGCGGCGGGGGCTTCGCTGTGAGAGGGAGCGAGGATCTCGCTCGCTTCGATGTAGCCGTAGCCGGTTTCCGGAGCGGTGGGCACGATGCCAAAGCTGACTAACTGGCCGGCTTCGGCATCGGCACGGCCAGCCTGCACCGCAGCCCGGAATCGGGCCGGATCGCGAATCACATGATCGGCCGCCAAGACAAGCAACAGGGGATCTGCACCGGAGGCACTGGCGCTGAGTGCAGCCACGGCGACGGCGGGGGCGGTGTTGCGGCCGAACGGTTCCAGGATGATGGCCTCGGGCTCGACGCCGATCTGGCGCATCTGCTCGGCGACGATGAAACGGTGATCCTCGTTGCAGATCAGCAGCGGTGGCGCCAAGGCCTCCAGGCCACGGAGTCGCACCTGGGTTTGCTGCAGGAGGGTTTCCTCACCGGCGCCGGCCAGGGGCCAGTACTGCTTGGGATAGGAGGCCCGCGACAGCGGCCAAAGGCGGGTTCCGGTGCCCCCACAGAGAATCACCGGGACCAAGGAGGTCGGGGCCATGGCTGCGAAGGGGCCTGGGGATCAACATAAGGCTATTCAACGCTGTTTTCACGCCAAGCGGCGTTGCTGGTGGCCAGGCCCTCCGGCGGATCGCCGCCCGTGCTGGCATTCAGCCCCGGAGGCATGGGCCTCTCCAGATCGTGAAGCGGCAAAG
>JBIIIX010000099.1:0-9624 GCA_044234415.1 Cyanobium sp. | reverse complement strand
GCTGGTGACGCTCTACGCCACGCCGGTGTTCTTCGTGGCCGCCGAAGCGCTCGCCAGCCGCCTTGGGCTGCGGCGCGATCTGGTTGCCCCCCATCATCCCCAACCGAATGCCGGAATCTGAGCGGAGGGCCCACCGTCATGGGATCGGCGTCGAGCCCAATCCGTGGTGGCCAGACTTCGCCAACCCCGCCATCGCGACATCCAACCCCGCGTGCCATGCCCCACCACGCCGATCGCCCCACCAAAGACTGCGCCTGCTGCGGCCGGCCGTTTCAGTGGCGGCGCAAGTGGAAAGACGTCTGGAACGACGTCCGTTACTGCTCAGAGCGCTGTCGGAACCAGGCGCGCCGGCCAGCCCAGCGCCAGCGGGATCGCCAAGTAGAGGGAAGCGTCAAGCCTGGACGCCAGGGGTGACGCCAGGGGTGACGCCAGGCCCGTTCAGGCCGCATGGAGCGTTTCGGCTGCCGAGGCGACTGCGGGATCCTCTGCGCAGGCGCCCTCCGCCCGCTGCAGGCCCACGTCGACACCGACGTGCTGATCGGGCCGGCCCGTGATCAACAAGGCGGTGCGCTGGCGGGTGGCGATCTGCCACATCCATTTGCTGAACAGGGCGATGCGGTTCTCTGTATCCGGGATGAAGGCCAGATGGGCTAAAGCCCAGACCACCCAGCCGGCCAGGCCGGTGAGATGCCAACCGCGCAGATCGGCAACGGCGTACCAAGGGCCGATCACCGCCATGCTGCCCAGATCCAGCCAGCGAAAGGGCGCGCTGCTGGCGCCCTGCAGCTGGTTGAGGATGTCGCGGGCGACCCAGCCGCCCATCTGCACCGCCGGCCCCGCCATGCCAGGCAGCGGGCGACCGTCGTCGTTATGGGCATAGCAACAGAGGTCGCCAACGGCCCGGATCTCGGGATGGCCAGGGATCGAGAAGTTGGGTTCCACCTGCAGCCGGCCACCCCGATCGACGCCGCAGCCGGTGCGGTCAGCTAGCAGTTTGGCGAGGCGGGATGCCCGCACACCAGCGGTCCAGCAGATGGTGGCGGCCTCCAGGGTCTGCTCACCATCGGGCCCACTCAGGGTGACGGCGCCGGAGCGAATGTGCTGCACCCGCAGCCCCAGGCGCAGCTCGACTCCGGCCGCTTGCAGGTAGCGGCTAGCAGCGTCGGAGAGGTTTGCGGCCATCGTCGGCAGCACCCGATCCACCAGATCCACCAGGACCACATTGCAATCGTCACGCTGGAGCTGCTTGAAATCGCAACGCACAGCGCGATGCATCAGCTCGATCAGCGAACCGGCCAGTTCACAACCCGCTGGCCCCGCCCCCACAACCACCACGGTTTGCAAAAAGCGACGGCGTACGGGATCGCGGGTTTGTTCCGCCTCTTCCAGGGCGCTGAGCAGGCGGCGGCGGATTTCATCGGCGTGCTCCAAGATCTTCATCGGTGGCGCCAGGGGGCGCCACTGCTCCTGGCCGAAGTAGGTGCTGCCGGAACCGCTGGCCAGGATCAGCTGGTCGTAGCTGTAACGCTGGTCGTTGAAGACCAACTCGCGACGCTGTGGGTCGATGTCCACCACCTCGCCGAGCAGGATCTGAATGTTGGGGGCCTGCCCCACCATCTGGCGCAGCGGTGAGGCAACGTCGGCCTCGGACACGAGGCCAGAGGCCACCTGATACAGCAAGGGCTGGAAGAGATTGAAGTTGCGCTTGTCGATCAGGGTGACCCGCACAGGTTGGCGGGACAACACATGGCAAGCCTTGAGGCCCGCAAAGCCGCCCCCCACGATCACCACATGGGGCCAGGCCCGCATCGCTTCCTCGGGCGGATCCAGTTCCAGGTAGAAACGCTCCATGGCCCCGGATCTGATCAGAATTCGCAAGCTAGGCAGCGAGTGGCAGTCCAGCGGTAGCGAATCCGACCGGAGTTGCTGCCGGATCCCTCTGGGCGGGCCCGTCCTGCCCACCAACCCATGCCCGCCGCTCTGCCCAGCGATCCGGCGGACCTGCACAGGGGCATTTTTCGAGCTGCCCTTTCCTGGGGCGGCCAACAGGAACTGGGCGCTTCCCTGCCAAGCCGCGTTCCCCGCAGGGATGTTCGCCCTCAGCCGCCACAGAAAAGCCCCCGGGAAGGGGGCATGGCCACTGGAGGTGGAGAGCTTGGGGCAGAGGCCCCACGATCGACTGGACTGAGGGGGATGCCGTTGCCGACCCGACTCTGTGGGAGCCGGAAGCCGGCAGCTGTTCACTCCTCTGCGTCGTGGCCGGAGGGCACCAGTTTGATTTGGCGACGGCCCAGCTTGATCTCGAACACATCGCCAGGCTGGAGGCCGAGCTGGGTGGTGTAGGCCTTCCCCACCAGCAGGTTGCCGTTGAACAGCACCTTGGTGTTGAAGCTGAGTTTGCGGCCGGCGCGCCCAGGTGATTTGGGCTGGCCGCCCAAGTTCATCCCTTTGGCTTCCAGCAGGGCCTCGTAGAAGGCCGTGAAGTTGAGACGCTCCGTACCGTCCTTCTTGGTGCTGACGTAGCCGCAGCTGCGCACCAGATCGGATTTGGAGGCGTCGCCAAGTTCCTTGACCTTGGCGAGGAGATCTGAACCCGTGAGCATGGTTGTCACCATCGTTGGAATCAGCATAACCAAGAACATCGACCCTCTGCAATCGGCGCTGCATCAGAAGACTGGGCAATGCAGATCGCAGGACGGTGCTTAGAAATGCTGCTGCTCTCAACCATAGCGCTTAACCCTCTGCAGAGGAGTACCCCGTCGCGGCACGGGGCTGTAGCAAGGCTGCCTCAGCCAGCGGCGGCTTGGATCTGGTTTGAGCGTTCGATTTGAGCCACGGCTGGATGAGCGCCCCTCCACCCGGTTGCCGAGTTTGCCCAGCACAACACGGCCGGGCTGCCAGCGCTGCTCTGGCTAGAGGTCTGGAGCGATTGGTGCATCGATCGACAAACCCACCAGCGGGTCCGTTTACCGGCTGGATGGTGTTGCCTGGGGATCTCTCGATCCGCCCCGCGTCTCAACGATCAACATAAGACTCAGGCGTGCCAACAGGGCTCAGCCCTTGCAGGGTTCCCGCAGGATGCGCCATCAACACGGCATGCCGTGGGGGCCCGAGCTGAGAGACTCAGCTGGCTCCAGCCCTGTGCCCATCTGCCCTCAGGCCTGCCTCAGCGACCGGGTTCCCTGGCAAAACGGCAGCCAGCACCGTGGTGCTCCCCGCAGCGAAAGCCTGCATGCCGGTGAGCCCTGAACCTCCGAATCAAGGCGCGTCTCCGCGTTTCCTGCCACCATCAACACGGGCAACCGCTTGCAATCGATCGCCAGGCCTGGCCGGTCGAGGCTGGCCGAGCTGGGCAAGCACGCTCGGCCGGCTTCACCGCGATCGGCTCACTCCTTTCCTGCCGGAATCTCGCCCTTCCCCATCGCCAGCCAGGCCATGGAGCGGCCACGTTCCAGCAGCCGCGAAGCCTCTACGCCAGCCACAGCTCCCTGCAGCGGCTGAACGCACGAGCCTGGGGCTCGACACGGGGCAGATGCGTTGCCTGCCCTCCGCCACGGCCAGGCGTTTGCCGTCAACCAGGTTCAGCCACGGCATGACTTTGGCGAAACACCAGCCCGATTCCCGGCGTGGCGGGCACTCCGATTCCTGCGGGGCGAAGCAGCCTGGCGGCATGGGAGTGTCCCTGTGCAATGCCCTGGCCGGATCGCAGCAGCCATCGCCATGCCCATGGGCATCTCGCGGCTCGATCCGCACAGATCAGCCTCCGGTCATGGGGGCATGTGGAGCTGGCGCTTCCTGCTGAACGGATCGGTGATCCCCTTTGCAACGACCGCGCCAGTGCGCTGGCGGCGCCATCTCTCGGCAAGCCCTGTGGGGGTATCCCAGGCCAGCAGCCAGCGGCGCCGCAGACGAACCAACTTCCACGATCATTCCCCAACCCCGACGATGAATCAGGCGCACAGGTTGCGGGGCGGGAGGGGCTGGCTTGCCACTGCGTTGCGGTTGGCGGCTCTGCGAGCCAAGGCCGAGGATGGTCCGAACTGTGTAGCGCTCGCCTGTGCTTCCGCCGAGCCTGCTAGCAGCGGGGAAGGCGGGACCAACTGCCGCGCTCAGGCCGAACCGCATCTGCCGAGGCGGTGACCACCACCCAAGGGTTGAACGACACCAGGCTCATCAGCGGCTGACCGGGTTGAACCTGGCGGCCCGGCTCGGCGCTGAGCGAGCCGATGCGACCAGCGCTCGGCGCAAGGATGCGTTGATCGTCCAGTTGCAGCTAGGCGCTGGCCGGGGCCGCTTGCGCCTTGCCGATGCGCGCTTGGGCGGCGGCGGCCTGCTGCCGTTCCACACCCACCTTGCTCTGGCTGGCGCGAGCTTGGAGGGCCGTGCCCTGGCTGCGGGTGAGCTGACCAAGGGCTTGCCGATCGGCGGACCGGGCCCGATCCACCTCCTGGCGCGACACGCCCCCCTGGGGCACCAGGAACTCCAGGCGCCTCAGATCGGACCCCGAACGCTCGACTTCGGCCCCTGCCACCTGCTGATCCGCCGCGGCCTGCCGCCGGCTCCTAGCAGACCGCTGATCACTCTAAGACGGCGCGGGAAGTGAGCGTTTGCCCATTGTTGGAGCTCTCGCCGCAAAGGAAAGCGAGGACAACACGGGTGAGTTGTGGCCCCTGCCAAGGGCGCTGGTCGCCGCATTCGTTCAGGCCAAATGCGAATGTAAAAGGGTTGCTTGCATTCTGTTGCCGGTTCGATCGCCAGGATTCCCTGCCGTGCAATCGGGAGCTAATAATCAGCCAGGGATCGTGACCGGGGCTTCCTAAGCCGACTGTCCTGGAATCGATCTGAGGGCGCTCCTTGCGGGCGCCCTTCCTTACCCCAGTGCCTCGGCAGGGCAAGAGGCGACAAACTGAGGCCACCGGGCTTTTGCCGCCATGCCTCAGCTGCTCCCCCATCAGCGTCAGCACAAGCCCCGGCGTGCCCAGTCGATCGGCCCCAGCCTCGGCCTGGCCATCAGCAGGCTGCCGCGGCCGCTGTTTCCTGCCTGCGACGGCCCGCTCAGGAATCCAGCAGAACCTGCCCCCAGGAGTTACTGGCAGCGTCAGGCCCTGCGGGAAGCCCTTCTGGCTGCCTTGGTGACGACCCTGATGACCGCTGCGGTTCAGGCGGCACCGCAGTTGTTCACCCAGTCGCCGGCCCAGAGTGTTCAGGATTTGAAAGCGTTGCTTCTCCCCGGGATGGCTGGCTCCCGGATGCCCCTGCTGAACGACTGCCCCTGATGCCAAGACCGCGCGGCGGAGACCAAAGGTCTCGTCTGGCGCTCTTCCGTTCAACCGCGGCGGCGATCGCCAGCGCTGCTGGCGGTGTCCTTGACGTCCAGCCGCCTCTGGCTCAGCGCCGTGGTTCCCCTGGATCGAGCGGGCTCGCCAATGAGGAGGTGATCTCTCCCCCCGTCATGGCCCTCTGCCGTGTTGGATGCCAAACCAGCAGATGCTGGCGGTGGGAGGCATCGAAGCCGAGATGGCGATAAAACCCTTCGCTGTTGGTTGTCATCAGATACACCCGTTCCACCGCCCGCACCGCCGGACAGCGCAGCAGTTCCTCCACCACGCGGCGGCCCAGCCCCTGACTGCGGTGCGACTCGGCCACCACCACATCCCAGAGCACGGCCCGGAATACCCAATCGCTGCTGGCCCGGCCGAAGCCCACCAGCCGTGGGCCATCCCAGACGCTGATCGCCGCCTGGCTGGCCGCCAGCATGCGGTGCAGCTGGGAGGCTGAGCGGCCCTGGCCCCAGAAACTGTGCTGATCGAGCATGCGTCGCAGCTGGGACAACGCGCCGGGCCAGAGGCGCAGCCTCAGCGCTCCAGAACCGTGGCGAATCACCACGATGGCGCCTCCGGATGGCTCGTCGCCGCCGCCCCTCAATGCCGATCCCCGTGTTCAGGTCCCAAATCTTCGCCTGTGGGCCGACCGGCCCCGCTGCAGGGGGGTGCGACGGGGACTCGGCCGCCGCGAGAGGTCGCGATGTTTTGGTCGGCGCCCCCGGCGCGAGCAGCCGTGGTGGGAGCCCGGATCCCGCCGCGAAGAAGCTGCGGGGCAGGGCCGCCACACGGCTGAGCTGAAGCGACAACCCCTGGCAGCCCTTGCCTTTCCGGTTAGGGCCGGTACCTTCCGGGCCAGTACGACTAAGGGGCCATGGCGAGCAACACATCCGGCTCGCGCGCCAATGGCGCAACCATGAAGACCCCCGTCAACCAGGGCGGCGCAGCCGCCCACAACCTGCCGGAGAGCAACCTGCCGGAGAGCAACCTGCCCGAGAGCATTGGCATCACCACCATGCCGGAGTGGATGGCCCAGGCTTTAGAGCAGGGCGTCAAGCCCGAACATGCTCTCGCCTTCATCGGTCTTGGGCTCATGAATGGGTTGGCGGAGGCCCCCAGCGAGCGCTCCTGGTTCTGGGATGCCGAGGGTGAGGCCCATGGCGCCGTGGATGGCCAGGCCCTGCGTCAGCGACTGGAGGCCTTGCATCTGGCCCTGCAGACCGGAGCGCCGCTGAGCACCGCTGAGGTCGCCCACCTGCTCGGGGCCCGCCCTGGCGCCACCGAGGTGCAACGGGGCGGCGTGACCGCCCGTCGGCTGGGGCGCAACCTTTGGAAGCTCAGCCGCAGCGGCGACAGCTCCGACGCCAGCGCCGCCGCCAGCGTCTCCGCCTTCCGCGACGGCTTCCGCCGCCGCCTCTGAGCGTGCGTTGTGCGGGCGGCCAAGCCACCGCCACTGCACAGCCACCGCCCCCGCAGCACAGTCGCCCCAGCAGCACAGCCACCGCAGCACAGCCGCCCAGCGTCCGCGCCACCTTGATCCGCAGATCCACGCTCCACTGAAGGACGTGAAGGCTTTCGGCCAGCGGGGTTGCTAGTCGGCCATTTTCAGCGGTCCCCCACGCCCTGCGGCTCAAGGCATGGGCCCCGCGAGTCCCAACAGTTATGACGATGGCTGGCGATGCGGGCCCAGGCTGGCTAGTTGTGTGGTTTCCGCCTGATCTCCATGGTCGCCACCCCCGCCAGCGCTCCAGCTGCGCTGCCCGAGGTGCTGCGCGAAAACGGCCAACGGGAAGTGTTTTGTGGGCTTACCTCGATCGTGTGGCTGCATCGCCGCATGCCGGATGCCTTTTTCCTGGTGGTGGGATCGCGCACCTGCGCCCACCTGATCCAGAGCGCCGCGGGCGTGATGATCTTCGCCGAACCTCGCTTCGGTACGGCGATCCTGGGCGAACGGGATCTGGCCGGCCTGGCCGATGCCAACGAGGAGCTCGACCGCCTGGTGGTTGATCTGCTGGAGCGGCGGCCCGAAATCCGCACCCTGTTCCTGGTGGGCTCTTGCCCCAGCGAGGTGATCAAGCTCGACCTGGCCAAGGCGGCCGAGCGCCTCAGCCAGCGCTACTTGGGCCGGGTGCGGGTGCTCAACTACTCCGGCAGCGGCATCGAGACCACCTTCACCCAGGGGGAGGATCAGGCGCTGCTGGCCCTGCTACCGCTGCTGCCCAGCAGCGACGAGGACCAGTTGCTGATCGTCGGCACCCTTGCGGACGCGGTCGAGGACCGCTTCGTGGCGCTGTTCGAGCGCATGGGCATTGCCAAGGTGCGCTCCCTGCCGCCGCGGCGCTCCACCGAGCTGCCCCCGGTGGGAGCCGGCACCCGGGTGCTGCTGGCCCAGCCGTTCCTGAGCGGCACCGCCCGGGCCCTGGTGCACCGCGGCGCCCGGTTGATCGAGGCCCCCTATCCCTTCGGCGTGGAGGGCAGCGCCGCCTGGATGGCCGCCGCGGCCGCCGCTTTCGGTTGCCCCGACAGCCAGGTGGCAGCGGTGCTGGATCCGCTGGTGGAGCGGGGGCGCCGCGCCCTGGAGCCGCATCGCCAGCGCCTGGCCGGTCGGCGGCTGTTCCTGCTGCCCGATTCCCAGATGGAGATCCCCCTGGCGCGCTTCCTGGCCCGCGAATGCGGCATGGAGCTGGTGGAGGTGGGGGTGCCCTATCTCGATCGCCAGCTGATGGCCGCCGATCTGGCCCTGCTGCCCGAAGGCACCCGCATCTGCGAGGGCCAGGACGTGGAGCGGCAGCTGGAGCGGGTGCGGCAGGAGCGGCCCGATCTGGTGGTCTGCGGGCTGGGGTTGGCCAATCCGCTGGAGGCCGAGGGCATCGCCACCAAATGGTCGATCGAGCTGGTGTTCAGCCCGATCCACGGCTGCGACCAGGCCGGCGACCTGGCCGAGCTGTTCGCCCGGCCGCTGCGGCGCCGAGGTCTGCTGGCTTTTGGCTAACGCTCACCCATGGGCCCCTGGACGCCCGCCGCCGACACCTGGCGCCCGAGCCCAGACCCAGGCGTCCGATTCGCTCCGTCGGCGATAGCAACCGTCGGGCATGCCAGTTGCCACCGAGCTCTCGGCACCCGGCCCCCCTGCCCCTCCAACCGCTCCCTCAGCTTCCTCCGCCCTTTCCCGCACCTGCCATGGAACTCACCCTCTGGACCTATGAAGGCCCGCCCCATGTGGGCGCCATGCGCATCGCCGCCTCGATGCAAGGGGTGCACTACGTGCTGCACGCGCCCCAGGGCGATACCTATGCGGATCTGCTGTTCACGATGATCGAGCGGCGCGACCGGCGCCCACCCGTGACCTACACCACCTTCCAGGCCCGCGACCTGGGCGGCGACACGGCCGAACTGGTGAAGAAGAGTGTTGCCGAAGCTGTGGCCCGCTTTCAGCCGGAGGCGTTGCTGGTGGGCGAGAGCTGCACCGCCGAACTGATCCAGGACCAGCCCGGCGCCCTGGCCGCCGGCATGGACCTGGGCGGCATCCCGATGGTGAGCCTGGAGCTGCCGGCCTACTCCAAGAAGGAGAACTGGGGCGCGGCGGAAACCTTCTACCAACTGGTGCGCGGCCTGCTCAAAGAGCAGGTGCCGCCCCCGGGCACCCCGAAGCCTGACCCCAAGCGCTGGCGGGCCGAGGGGCGCCGACCGCGGGTCAACCTGCTGGGGCCAAGCCTGCTGGGCTTTCGCTGCCGCGATGACGTGCGCGAGGTGAGCCGGCTGCTGGCGGAACACGGCATTGATGTGAGCGTGGTGGCGCCGCTGGAGGCCCGCCCGGCGGACCTCCAGCGGCTCCCCAGCGCCGACGCCAACATCTGCCTGTACCCCGAGGTGGCGGGCACGGTGTGCAGTTGGCTGGAGCGCAGCTTCGGTATGGCCACCGTGAAGACCGTGCCGATTGGCATCGGCGCCACCACGGCCTTCTTGAAAGAACTCCACGATCTGCTGGGTCTAGAACCCTCCGCCGGAGCTGATCTCAGCGCCGAAAGCGAGCGGTTGTCTCGCCTGCCCTGGTATTCCCGCTCGGTGGATTCCACTTACCTCACCGGCAAGCGCGTGTTCATCTTCGGCGACGCCACCCATGCGATCGCCGCCGCCCGCATCGCCAGCCAGGAGCTGGGGTTCGAGGTGGTGGGCTTGGGCACCTACAGCCGGGAGCTGGCGCGCGACGTGCGGGCGGTGGCGAAGGACCTGGGCCTGGAGGCCCTGATCAGCGACGACTACCTGGCGGTGGAGAAGGCGATGGCGGAGGCGGCGCCTGAGC
>JBIIIX010000098.1:0-9671 GCA_044234415.1 Cyanobium sp. | reverse complement strand
GCTCGCGCCGATCGATGCTGGCGATCGCCCGGTCGGCCCGCACAAAGAATTCGGCATCGGCCAGCCGGGCGCGCAGCACCCGTTCGTTGCCCTGGCGGATCGTGGCCGCTGCTTCCGGCCGGCCGTTGCCCACGCACAGGAAGCGGGGCAGCAGGCGGCTGCGGGCCTCCAGTGCCAGCGGGTCCTCGGCCACGCCCTGGCGCAGCAGGGGCACGTAGCGCTGATGCAGGCGCATCACCGTGGTGAGCACCTCCGGCGGCAGGTCCAGGAAGCGGTCCTCGATCGCCCCTTCGAGGAGCTGGGGGGCCTCCACCAGGTCGACCAATTCCTGGAACAGGGCTTCGGGGAGCTCCGCATCCGCCCCGGCCGCCGCCGCCGCCGCCTCGATCGCGGCACGGATCCCCGCGGCGCGGGCATCGCGGTCCACCGTCACCTCCGCCGCCGCCAGGGCGCTGATGTAGGTCTCGGCATGGGCGATGGCGATCGGCTGCTCGATCAGCCGGTGCCCGCGGCTGTAACGGTCGCTGGCCAGGGGCGGATCGCAGTCCTCCAGCCGCACCGGCACGACGGCGTCGTCGAGCAGGGCCACGAGCCAGCGCAGCGGCCGGCTGAAGCGGCTCTCGCCGGCTCCCCAGCGCATGAACCGCCGGCCCTGCAGGCCCCAGATCCAGCCCGGGATCCGCTGCTGCAGCAACGCGGCCGCGGCGGCACCGCTGCTGCGGCTGCGGGCAAACACAAATGGCCCCTTCTCCGTGTCGCGCACCTCCAGCGCTTCGGGGGGCACGCCGCAGCGCTTGGCGAAGCCCAACGCCGCGGCCGTGGGTTGGCCTGCGGCGAACGCCTGGCCGGCTGGAGGCCCCTTGTGCTCCTGCACCAGGTCCTCTTGGTGGGGCTGCAGGTCGTGGATCAGCACGGCCAGGCGGCGGGGGGTTCCGAGGGTGGTCAGCTCCCCATGGCCGAGCCGGTCCGCCGCCAGGTCGCTGGCCACGCTCTGGCCCAGCTGGCTCAGCGCCTGGCGGGCAAAGTCGGCCGGCAGCTCCTCGGTGCCGATCTCCAACAGGAAGGTGGCCATGGCTCCGAAAGGTTCGACCGTGCGTGTCGCGAATCTATGGAACAACTCGTGGCGCGGCTTGGCACGCCGCCCCGCCCCGCCCCGCCCCGCCCCGCGCAGCTCAGCGCAGCCCATCCCAGCTCCGCGCAGCCCATCCCGGCGGCTGTGCTCACACCTGGATCTGTCAGCCGCGGGGGCTTTCGCTAGGTTCACACCATCCCCCACCGGCTTTCCGATGACCATGACGCCTGCTGCCGGCTCCACAGCCCTGCGGGCTGGGGTCGAACAGGGCGCCACCAACAGCGAGGAGGCGGCAACCGGGCGAACCGCCGCCGAAGCCCTCAAGGCCAACAGTGGCCATCTCCATGGCCCCCTGGCCCGGGAGGTGGCGCCGGTGCCGGATCAGGAGCCCCCGGCGGGGTTCAGCGTCGATCACTTCAGCAAGGACGCCGTCTCGATCCTGAAGTTTCACGGTAGTTATCAACAGTTCGATCGCGACAAGCAGGCGCAACAAAAGGGGCGCGAGTGGGCGATGATGCTGCGCCTGCGCAGTCCGGCTGGCCACATCCCCGCGCCCTTGTTTCTGGCGCTGGATGATCTGTGCGAGCGCTACGGCAACGGCACGCTGCGGGCCACCACCCGCCAGGCGTTTCAGCTGCACGGTGTCGCCAAGCTGGATCTACCCGAGGTGATCGGCACTATCGTGCGCACGATGGGTTCCACCCTGGCGGCCTGCGGCGACATCAACCGCAATGTGATGGCCCCGGCGGCACCCTTCCAGCACGGTGGCTACCCCGCGGCGCGCCAACTGGCGGTAGACATCGCCGATCTCCTCGCCCCCGAGGCGGCCCAGGGCTCCTATCTCGACATCTGGGTGGATGGCGACCACGCCTATCGCATTCAGCCCCGCACGGCGGTGAGGCGCGTCAAGGAGCGGCAGCGCCAGGGGGCCGTGTTCAGTGGCGATCCCGAGGAGCCCTTGTATGGCTCCACCTATCTGCCGCGCAAGTTCAAGGTGGCGGTCACCGTTCCCGGCGACAACAGCGTTGATCTGCTCACCCAGGACATCGGCCTGGTGCTGTTCAGCAGCAAGGCTGGTCGGCCCCTCGGCTGCAATGTCTACGTGGGAGGTGGGATGGGTCGCACCCACAACAAAGAGGAAACCTTCGCCCGCAGCGCCGATCGCCTCGGTTGGGTCGACGCCGCCCACGTGCTCGATCTCGTGCAGGCCATCACCGCCCTGCAGCGCGATCACGGCGACCGCCAGCAGCGGCGCCACGCCCGCATGAAATACCTCATCCACGATCGCGGTATCGACTGGTTCCGCCAGGAGCTGCAGCGCTACTTCCCGCACCCTGTGCAGCCCTGCCGCCCTGAGCCCACCGCCGTGCTGAGCGACTATCTGGGCTGGCAGCGGCAGGGGGACGGCCTCTGGTTTGTGGGCCTGCCCCTGCTCTGCGGTCGCCTGGATGGGGAGATCAAGCGGGGGCTGCGCCAGCTGGTGGAGACCTACCAGCTGGAGATGCGCCTCACCCCCAATCAAGACCTACTGCTCTGCAACATCGGCCCCCAGCAGCGCGCCGGCATCCGACGCCAGCTGGCGGCCCTCGGCTTCGATCAGCCCGACAATCCCCCTGCCCTGGCCCGCCACGCCATCGCCTGCCCCGCCTTGCCCACCTGTGGCTTGGCGATCACCGAAGCGGAACGGGTCCTGCCTGGGGTGCTGGAGCGGCTGGAGCGGCTGTTCGAGCGGCTGGAGCTGAAGCGCTCCGTGTTGGTGCGGATGACGGGTTGTCCGAACGGTTGCGCCCGCCCTTACATGGCCGAGATCGGCCTGGTGGGCAGCGGCGTCAACCAATACCAGCTCTGGCTGGGTGGCACGCCGGGCCTGACCCGCCTGGCCCAGCCCTATCTGGAGCGGATGGCGATCGACGACCTTGAAACCACCCTCGAACCGTTGCTGCTGGCCTGGAAGCAAACCGGCGGGCGCCGCAGCCTCGGCGACTTCGTCGCCCAGAGCGAGCCCAGCCGCATCCAGGCGCTGCTCGGCGCCGAATGAGCCTCTACCTGCGCTTAGCCCTGTTGGGCCTGGCCTGCGCTCAGGTGTCCCTTTTGGCCCCGCTGCGGGCTCAGCCGCTGCGCCCCAAGCCCCCCTCCCCCGTGCCGCTGCAGCTTGATCCCGATGCCACCACCTGCACGCCAACGCTGATCAGCCAGGCTTTCGCCCAGCACCTGCGCCCCTGGGCCGACCAGCCCCCCGAGGTGCTCAACCAGTTGCGTCAGCTGCAGGCAGAGATGACCCGAGCCAGCATCGCCCGCTGCCTCAGCCTCGGCCGGCTCAGCCCCGAGCAGGCCAAGGACCTGCAGACCGAACTCGGGATTGAGGGCCCTTTGCCTCAGCCCTCCAGCCGGCCGTAGATCGCCTGGGCCTCGCCCTGGGACCAGGCCCAGAGCTGGTCCCCGAGGCTGAAATGCCACCACTCGTTGGGGTGGCGGGCGAATCCCGCCGCCGCCATCACCGCCAGGAGCCGCTCCCGGTTGGCGTGCCAACGGGCCGGCTCAGCGTCTGGCGCGGCCTGGGCCTTGCTGGCGTAGTGGTTGGGTTCGGACACCGGCCCCAGGGCGTCGATGGCGCCTCCCATCGGCAGGGGCTGGCCTTCGCTGTCCGCCAGGGTCAGATCCACGGCCGCACCGGTGCTGTGGGGCGGCGGGGTGGCGGGATCGGCGCTGGGAGCGGCCCAGAAGCGGCCCACCAAGGCGCGCACCGCCTCCAGCTCCGGACCCTCACCGTTGGGATCGAGCCCGCGCTGCCGGCACTCCTCCACCAGGGCGTGGCGCACCATGAAGCGCTGCACCGCCAAGGGCCGCCAGGCATCGAAGATCGCCAACCTCAGCCGCGGGTCGTGGCGGTGGAGAACCTCCTGGGCGGCCAGTAGGCGCCCGACCACGCCGGAGCGCAGGCGGAACGGTGAACCCGCCGCGCCATAGGGAGCTCCCAGGGAGGCATAGGGGTGGGGCTCCAAGCGCAGCAAGGTCGCCGGCAAGGGCTCAAGGCCTTCGCCGCAGTCGACGATCGGGACGCCGTGCCAGGGACGCATGGGGAGCGGGAGCGCGACCGGCATTGTGGCCGGGCGGACCCTCAGTTCAGCCGGGCGCTATCCAGCCATCGGCGGCGTTGATCCTCCAGCGCCCGCAGCAGCCCTGGATGGCCCCGCAGGCTGGGATCGGCGTCCAGCAGCTCGCGGGCGCAGGCGCGGGCCTCCTCCAGCACATCGCCGTCATCGGCCAGGCTGGCCAGGGCCAGATCCGGCAAGCCCGACTGGCGTGTGCCCAGCACCTGGCCAGGACCCCGCAGGCGCAGATCCATGTCGGCGATCTCAAAGCCGTCGTTGCTGCGGACCAGCACCTCCAGCCGTTGCCGAGCCGTGGCGGCGTCGCTGGATTGGATCAGCACGCAATGGGAGGCGGCGGCGCCGCGGCCGACACGCCCACGCAGCTGATGCAGCTGCGCCAGGCCAAAGCGCTCGGCGTGGTCGATCACCATCACGCTGGCCTCCGGCACATCCACCCCCACCTCCACCACGGTGGTGGAGACCAGCACCTGGGTCTCGCCGCTGGCGAAGGCGCGGATGGCCCGCTGCTTGTCCTCGCTGCTGAGGCGGCCATGCAGCAGGCCCACCGCCAGATCGGCGAACACCTCCCCGGCCAGGTGGCGGTGCTCCTCCACGGCGGAGCGCAGCTCCAGCTTTTCCGAGTCCTCCACCAACGGCAACACCACGTAGGCCCGTTGCCCCTTGGCCACCTCCTGGCGGATCAGCTCCCAGGCCTGATCCCGCTGGCCGCTCCGCAACAGGATGGTGCGGATCGGCGTGCGACCGGGCGGCAGTTCATCGATCTGGCTGAGATCGAGATCGCCGTGCAGCGATAGGGCCAGGGTGCGAGGGATCGGCGTCGCTGTCATCGTCAGCAGATGGGGCTGGAGTCCCTTGGCCAGCAGGCGGTTGCGCTGCTGCACGCCGAAGCGGTGCTGTTCATCCACCACCACCAAGCCCAGCCGCTGAAAGCAAACCGGGTCCTCGAGCAAGGCGTGGGTTCCCACCAGCAGCTGCAACTGGCCGTTGGCCAGGTCCTGCAGCAGCCGCCGCCGCCGCCGCTGGGATGTGGCGCCGGTCAGCAGGTCGCAGCTGACGTGCAACTGGGGCAACCAGTCGCCGCAGCGGCGGGCGTGTTGCTCGGCCAGCACCTCCGTGGGCGCCAGCAGCGCCCCTTGGCAGCCGGCCTCGATCGCCACCAGCAGCGCCGCCAGGGCCACCACGGTCTTGCCGCTGCCCACATCCCCTTGCACGAGCCGCGCCATCGGCTGGGGCCGGGCCATGTCGGACTGGATCTCCGCCAGCACCCGCTCCTGGGCCCCGGTGAGCGCGAAGGGCAGCAACTGCCGGAACCGCGCCAGCAGGGTGCCTTCGCCACTGCCTTCGCCACTCCCTTCGCCACTCCCTTCGCCACTCCCTTCGCTCGCCAGGGCGGGAGCGGTTTGGGCGCGCCATTGCAGGCGACGACGGGCCAGCGCCAGCTGCAGCAGCAGGAATTCATCGAACACCAATCGCCGCCGCGCCAACCGCAGCGCCTCCCGGTCCGGCGGCAGATGCAAGGTGCGCAAGGCCTGGGCCCGGCCGGGCAGGCCCAGCTGCCGGCACAGCCCCGGCTCCAGAGGTTCGTCGTTCCAGCGCTCCAGATGGGGCAGCAACTCGGCGATCGCGCCGCGCAGCCGCTCGGCGCTGAGCCCTTCGGTGAGGGCGTAGACCGGCACCAGCCGACCGATCTGCTGAGAGCGCAGCGGCGCGCCAGGACTCTCCAGCACCTCCAGCAGGGGATCTCGAAAACAGGGTCCGGCGGGGCCCTCGCGCACCAGGCCGCTGGCGGCCACGGTGGCGCCAACGGGATACAAGCGCTTCTGGGCCTGCAGCCAATTGGGACTGGTGAAGCGCCGGCCGATGCTGAAGCGGCTGGCCTGCATCCGGCCGGTGCAGTCCTGCAACTGCAGGTCCAGGATGGCCAGCTGGGGGTTGCGGGGGCTCACGAAGGCGTGGCTGCGCCGCACCGTGGCCACCACCGTGGCGGTGCGTCCGGGCACGAGGGCGCTGATGCGCACCAGCTCGGCGTAGTCGAGATAGTCGCGCGGGTAGTGGTGGGCCAGATCGCGGGCGACCAACAGGCCGAGGGCGGCCAGCCGCGCCGCCGTTCGCACCCCGATGCCAGGGATCTGGCCGAGCGGCGTCTCCGGATCAATGGGCCGGGTCGCGGCGGGCTTCGGGGTGCGCTGGGCGCCCGTGCGTGGCCCCGCCGCCTCGGCCGGATCCAGGGGCGCCAGGCGCAGCCGCGGCGGCGCCGGCGGCGGGGCGGGAGGGCGGTGGCGTCGACACAGGCCATGCAGCTCCTGCCGCAACGCCACCACCAGTTGGCGGCGGCGATCCGGCGCCAGATCGGCGTAGTCGCTGAAGCGCCGCCCCTGGCCGCGCAACGCCTCCCGATCCGTCGCCGGCAGGGCGCTGGGCGGATCGTTGAGGCAACGGCAGAGGAACTGGGCGAAGGTCTCCCGGCGTCCCCGCAGGTCGATGAAGCCCTTGTCCGTCTCCAACTGGCAGGCCTGCTGCAGTGGAGCCGCCCACGACTGCAGCTGCCGCTGGGCCTCCAACGCCCCCGCTCCCGCCTGTCCCGTCACCGCCTGCCCCGCCACCGTCCCGGAGTCAGGATTCAGCGGTTGTCCGTTCGGGTGCGGCGGACGGTCTGCATCCACAACCGTTCAGCTTCCTGGGTGCGCAGACGCTGCTGCAGGCGGGTCTGCAGCAGCTCCATTTTGCGCAACTCCTGGCGCAAGCGTTGCAGGCGTTGGCGGCAGGTGCGTAGCTGGGGGTGCTCGCCTTCCAGGTCGCCGCAGCGCAGCAGCAAGGCGTGGCCCACCAGTCCATGGGGTGCGGCGGCCGCGGGCAGCGGCAGGGGCAAGCGCAGCAAATTGGCCGGGGCGGACTGGGTTTCCAGGCGCCCAGCCAGCACGGCATCCAGCAACGACGGTGGCAACAGCGTGGCGCTGAGCTCCTGCCGCAGGAACTCCACGTTGATGGCATGGGAGAGGTTGCGCAGGCGCCGGCTCAAGGCCTGCTCAAACCCCTCCAACCAAAGCAGCAGCAGGGCTGGATCATGGGGCAAGACGCCGCTGCGCCATGGCAGGGGCGGCAACCCCATCGCCGGGCTCTCATCATCGGCGTCTTGACCGCTGGGGCCTTCCGTAGAGCCCTCAGACGCGGCAACGGCGGCGATCATGGCGGCGAAGCTGGCTCGCACCAAGCGCAGCTGGTCTGCACCGGTGGCGTTGGCGTCGTCAGGGGCTTCCGCAGCCGCTCGATCCGACGCCGCCAGGGGGTCGTGAGCGGGGTTGGCTGGGGAGGGGGACTCCCAGATCCCGAAGCCCGGCCCCCCATGGCTTGCGGAGTCGCCGGGGTGGACTGGCCAGGCAGGCGCCCCACCCACCTCCTGCCCCGCGGCCTCGCTGGCCCCATCCGCAGGCTGTGGCCCCTGCCAGCCCGGGCCAGCCAACCCGAAGGCCAACTCCCAGGGGAAGGACCCAGCGTCGTCGTCATCCGCGAAATCCGCCTCACCGCCGTCATCGTCACCGCCGTCATTGCCGTCGCTGGGATCGTCGTCGCCGTCGTCCCCGCCCCCGTCGTCCGCGGATCCTGAGTTCGCCGCGTCGTCGTCGTCGCCGCCGCCATCGTCGTCGTCGTGCTGGAAATCCGCCGGGTCCATCGACTGCTGGAACCAGCCGCCCGATTCCCCGAGCGGCAGGTCCAGGCCCAACACCACCGAACCGGATGGCGGGACAGTGGCGGAAGCCCGGCGGTCGCCCCGCTGCTGCCGGGACTCGCTCTCCGTGTCCGCCGTGCCGCCGCCATGCTCCATGAGCCAGCGGCGGCGTCGCTTGAGATGTTCGCGCAGCCTCTGCTCGGCCAGGCTGGAAGCCAGGGAGGCGAGCTGCTCCACGGTGAGCAGGCTGGAACAGTGCCGCACCAGCTCATCAAGCCGCCAATGCAGGGCTTGGCGCTTCAAGCCCGGCAGCGCGGCGTAGCGGTCCGGTGCGATTTGGGTGGCGAGGTGAAAGCAGGCCTGATCCACCGCGCCGGGCAGCACCCGGCGCAGCACCTGCAGGTAGAGAGCGAGCTGGCGATAGTGCTCCGGATTGCCGCTCTCCACCCGTTGCCGCAATTCCGCTAGGCGCAGCGGTAGATCACCGCGGTCCTGGCTGGGGTTTGTGCTGGGAGGCCTCAAATGCGCTCGTCGTGATTAGGACGCCTTACCCATGGACGCCACCTCGGTGGCGAAGTCGACCTTGTCGACTTCGATGCCCTCGCCCAAGTTGAAGCGGCTGAAGCGGCGCACCCGGATGTTTTCACCCGTCTTGCCGGCAGCCTGCTTCACCATCTCACCGACCGTGATGGTGTTGTCGCGGATGAAGGCCTGCTCCAGCAGCGCCAGCTCCTTGAGCCGCTTGCCGATGCGGCCTTCGACGATCTTGTCGCGCATCTCTGGCTTCTTGTTGGCCAGGTCGTCACGACCGCTTTCGATAGCTTTCTCCCGCTCGATCACATCCCCAGGGATCTCTTCCACCGTGACGTAATCCACATTCGGGCAGGCTGCGATCTGCATGGCCACGTTGCGGAGCAACTCTTGGAACAGCTCTCCGCGGGCCACGAAATCGGTTTCACAGTTCACCTCCACCAGCACGCCTACCCGAGCGCCGGTGTGGATGTAGCTGCCTATGGCGCCCTCAGCGGCGGTGCGGCCGGCCTTTTTCTCGGCGCTGGCGATGCCCTTTTTGCGCAACCATTCAATCGCTTTTTCGGTATCGCCGTTGTTCTCAGCTAGCGCTTTTTTGCAATCCATCATGCCGGCGCCGGTTTTGTCGCGCAGGTCCTTGACGAGCTTGGCGGAAATCTCAGCCATGGGGGGAGAGTTAAGGAAAAAGGTGAAACATTGCCTGAGGGAGAGGGGCAAGGCTGAAGGCTGGCAGCTCAGCCTCCACCTCTGAACCTCTCCCGCGAGGGAGAGAGCGCAGTGAGAAGGATTCAGCCTTCGTCGTCAGCAGCACGCTCGGAGGCGCCATGGCGGCCCTCGTTGATGGCGTCCGCGAGGCGGCCCAGCACCAGCTGCACGGAGCGCACCGCGTCGTCATTGCAGGGGATCGGCACATCGCAGAGATCGGGATCGCAGTTGGTGTCCAACATGGACACCAACGGGATGTCGAGCTTGCGGGCTTCCAGCACCGCATTGGTTTCGCGCCGCTGATCCACCAGGATCACCACATCTGGGAGGCGCCGCATGCTTTTCAGCCCGCCCAGGTATTTCTGCAGGCGGTCGAGCTCACGCCGCAGCACAGCCGCCTCCTTCTTGGGCCGCATGGCGATGGCGCCAGAAGCCTCCATGCGTTCCAGATCCTTGAGGCGATCGATGCGGGCGCGCATCGTGGTCCAGTTGGTGAGCATGCCGCCCAACCAGCGCTGGTTCACATAGGCCGCTCCGCAGCGGGTGGCCTCCTGGGCGATCACTTCAGATGCCTGTTTTTTGG
>JBIIIX010000097.1:0-9698 GCA_044234415.1 Cyanobium sp. | reverse complement strand
CCGCGCTTGAGGAAGGCATCGCTGGCTTCGCGGGAATCCTTCGGCAGGTTATCGACATTGCGATACACCTTCGTCACAAAGGCGCGGGCTTGGGCGTCGCTGCCACCGGTCTGGCTCTGCGAACCCCAGAGGGCGAGGAAGTTCCAGCGGGCGCCGCCGGAGGTCTTGGGGTTGGCGGTCAACACGGCGACACCGGGGCGGGCCAGGTCGGGCCAATCGCGCACCCCCTTGGGATTGCCGGCGCGGGGGATCAAGGCCACCACCGAATGGGTGATGGTGGCGTTGTGGGGAAGCCGTTCCTGCCAGCCGGGGTTGATCAGGCCGGCTTGCTGCAGCTTGAGCACGTCGGCCGGCAGGGCCAGGGTCACCACGTCCGCATCAAGGCCATCCATGATCGCCCGGGTTTGGGCGGCGGAGGGGCCGAAGCTGCTGCGAATCGTCAGGTCTTGGCCGGTGCGGGCCTTCCAAGCGCCGCGGAAACGGGGCAAGATGCGGTCGTAGGCAGGCTTAGTGACGGCGTAGCTGACCAAGGTGAGCTGCAGGGCGCCGCTATGCTGGGGCCCCGAGCCCGTGGTGCTGTTGGGCTGGGAGCCTCCACAGGCGCTCAGCAGCGGCAGGAGCGCGGCGGCAGCCAGGACGATGGGGCATCGCCTGGCTGGGGTTTGACGCCACAGCGGCGGGGTGCCATGTGCCCAGGCGAGCCTCCCAAAAGGCACGTATGGCGATGCAGAACTCTGAATAAACCTAGCATTCGCATTCGCCAGGCCCTGAGCCGGATGCTCAGGGCCTGGAGCGTTGCCGCTGCTCAGCGGGTCTTGCTGAAGATCTGATCCCAGATCCCGCCCTTGTCGAAGTGCTTCTTGGTGACGGCGGGCCAGCCGCCGAGATCGCCGATGCGGAAGAACTTCACGTTCTGGAAGCGGCCCTTGGCATAGGCCTTGCCCTCCGCTGTCACCGGTCGAAAGCCATTGTTCACGAAGGCTTTCTGGGCCGCGGGTGAATAATGGAACCTGGCAAAGGCTTCCGCAAGCTTACGGGTGCCTTTCTTGTCCACATTCTTATCGACAACGGCGATCGGCATCTCCGTCAGCACGTTAGGGCTGAAGATCTTGTAAGGCACGGTCCACTCCCCGTTGCGCTTGGCCAGGATGCCTTCCGTTTCCCAATTCAACAGCACATCACCTTTTTTGCGCTTCACAAAGGTGTCGGTGGCTTCCCGGGCATCCTTCGGCAGCACCTCGGCATTTTTGTAGACGCCGGTCAGAAGGCTGCGCGCCTGGGCCTCGCTGCCACCCTGCTCAGTGACGGCACCCCACAGGGCCACGTAGTTCCAGCGGGCGCCACCGGAGGTCCTTGGGTTGGCGAGCACGCTTTCGACGTCTTTGTTATCGAGATCCTTCCAGCCATTGATCTTCTTCGGGTTGCCCGGACGCACGAAGGCGATCACGGTGGAATTGGTGGCCACGGCATTGTTCGGCAGGCGGCTCTCCCAGCCGGGGTTGATCAGGCCCGCCTGTTGAATCTTGGCCACATCGGCCGCCATGGCCAGGCCCACCACATCGGCCTCAAGGCCATCGATCACGGCCCGGGTTTGACTGCCGGAGCCGCCGTAGCTGGTGCGGATGGACACGGTTTGACCGGTCTTCTTCTTCCAGTCGGCCACAAACAACGGGATGATCTGGTCATAGGCGGCCTTGGTGACCGCATAGGTGACCAGCAGCAGCTGCTGGGGTTGTCTCGCCTGGGCCAGCACCGCCGGAGCGGTGAGATGGTTGGGCAGGGTCGCCAGCGCCACCGGAGCGAGGGACAGACCGGCCACGGCGGAGACGCCGAACAGCAGGCGCCGGGCACCAGGATGAGCTGAAAACACAGTAGGCCGATTGGAGAACCCGTCAATCATTGGGCGTGGGGGACCTTGGCGACGTATTCCCGATTACATCGATGGGGATCCCGGGGTTTGGCGGGGGTGATGGGGCAGGGTGCGCAGCGGTGCGCAGAGGCGATGCTTGGCGGGTCTGGCTTCTCAGTGGCTGCTCCCTTGCTCATCGGCCAGGCCACCGCCGCTCGAGGGCGGCGCCCTTGATTGGCGCGGCAGTGCCAGGGGCGAGCTGGCCCGCGGCCCGCTGGCAACTCCATCGCGGTGGCAGCGATCAATCGGCAACGTTCCAGAGTGCAACCCAGCTGATCAATGAAGAATTGGGCCTGAACGCTGATTTCAATCTTGATTCTGTGATCAGCCGTGTTGCCTCCACTTGCCATTCCTCCTCCGGTCAAATCCATCTCTTCTCTGCGCAGCCGAAGCCCTGGGCTTGGAAAGCAGCTTGCCGCTCGATCTCAATGATGATCACCTAATCGGGGCCATTGATGGGATCGATTGAACAGCCCTTGCTGCTCCGGCCCCGGGAACCCTGTTGAGGCAGCCTCCCGTGATCTGTGGCGCGCTCCACCCAGCCGCTGCCTGGCCCGATCAGCAGCTCCACCCAGCCGCTGCTTGGCGGCACCCCCAGCTCCACCCCCCGCGGGACCTGCCGCCAGGGTCGCCGGCAGCTGCCGCCAGGGCTCTGGTGCCCTCCCTTGCGGCGCGGCCTCAGCCTGCTGGCTGGCCTGATCGGCATCCAGTTGCTGATGGGTTGCGGCCCCGCCGCGGTGCAACGCAGCGGCGCTGAGGAGCCGCTGCCGCCCTTGCCCCAGGGAATCGAGGTGGCCTTCAACCATCGCGGAGCGGGGCAGTACCGCAGCCCGATCAGCGGCCAATGGCGCCAGGGCGACGACCTGGAGGCCCTCATCCTCGACAGCATCGATCGGGCCGAACAGGAAATCCTGGTGGCGGTGCAGGAGCTCTCGCTGCCGCGGGTAGCGGCGGCCTTGGTGCGGCGCCATCAGCAGGGCCTGCGGGTGCGAGTGGTGCTGGAGAACACCTACTCCCAGCCCTGGAGCGAGCGGCACGCCCACGATCTCAATCCGCACCAGCGCCAGCGCCTGCTACTGCTCCAGCGCCTCAACCAGGGCGACGCCGTAGCCCTGTTGCGCCAAGCCGGCGTGCCGCTGCTGGATGACACCGCCGACGGCAGCGCCGGCAGCGGCCTGATGCACCACAAGTTCCTGGTGGCCGATCGGCGCGTGGTGGTGACGGGCTCCACCAACTTCAGCCCCTCCTGCATCCACGGCGACGCCGACGATCACCGCACCCGCGGCAATGTGAACCATCTCCTGCGGCTGCGCAGCCCAGCCCTGGCGGCCCTGTTCGTGGAGGAGTTCGGCAAGCTCTGGGGCGATGGCCCGGGTGGCCAGAGCGACAGCCGCTTCGGGTTGGGCAAGGACAGCGGCCCGGCCCAGCGGGTGCTGGTGGGGGCCACACCGGTGGAGGTGTTGTTCGCCCCGCACCGCCGCGTTGATCCGCACCATGGTCTGCTCTGGTTGGAGCGGCAGCTGGCCACGGCGCGGCGGCGCCTGGACCTCAGCCTGTTCGTGTTCTCCGCCCAAAACCTGGCCGATGCCCTGGCGTTGCTGCGCCAGCAGGGCGTGGCGATCCGTCTGCTGGCGGATCCGGGCTTCGCCCATCGCTCCTTCAGCGAGGTGCTGGATCTGATGGGTGTGGCGATCCCGGACCGGTTTTGCGCCATCGAGGCCGACAACCAGCGCTGGCAACAGCCGCTGCAAGGGGTCGGCATCCCCCGCTTGGCTGGAGGCGACAAGCTGCATCACAAATTCGCCGTGCTCGATCGCTCTCGGGTGATCAGCGGCTCGTTCAACTGGAGCCCGTCGGCCGCCCACCAGAACGATGAGGTTTTGTTGCGGATCGATTCGCCCGCCTTGGCCCGTCATTTCGAGGCGGAGATGGATCGGCTCTGGCGCGGCGCCGAGCTCGGGCCCAGTGAGCGGCTACGGCGTCGCCAGCTGAAGCATTGGCGCCGCTGCGGCAGTGGCCGCCAGCGACCGGGCTCGCTCGGCCGTGATGAGTTGCATACGATACAGACAAACTCTGTCAACCAAAACCAATGGGCACTGCCATCGCGGAATCAGCCAGAACAGCCCCAGCATCAGCAAACCCAGGCGCAGCTGACCCAGCTCACGCCAACCCGGCAACGGCCGGCTTGGCTGCGGCAGCGACGGCACCGGCTGACACGGCTGCGCCACCCCGGATCCACAGCTCCCGCCTCGATGCCATCGAGCTGATGCTGCGCGACCTCCACACCCGCCACGACGAGATCCGCCACCGCGCCGCCTTCCGGGGCTGCACCAGCGAGCTGCTCACCCTGCAGCAGGAGCTGGTGGACTACCTGCTCAGCAAGAAGGCCATGCTCACCGGCATCCCCTGCGAGCAGCGGGCGAAGTCCAGCCCGCCGAACTACAACTCGTTCACCTGATCACCTAGATCTGGGCGGCTCTAGCGAATCCTGCCCTGCGCCAGCCCCTGGCCACCTTGATCGTCGGAGCCGGTCCGGCGGGTTTGGCGCTGGCGTTGGCCCTGGCGGAGCGGGGCCTGCCGGTCACCCTGGTGGAGGCCAGCCGATCGGCCCATCGCGCCGTGCGCGGCGAGGCGCTGATGCCCTCGGGGCTGGCGGCCCTTGAGGCCCTCGGCTTGGCACCCCTGCCCCCCGAAGTGCCCTGGCGACGCCTGAGCGGCTGGTCCTTCCAGATCGAAGGCCGTGAACTGTTCTGCTGGCCGGAGCCGGCGGCTCCCCAGCCGGGCTGCACCCTGATCGATCAGGGGGCCCTGCTCAAGGCCTGGCGTCGGCGCAGCCAGGCCCTGCCCCAACTCACGGGGCTGGAAGGCGTGGCCGCCGTGGAGCTGCTGGAGGGCCCCAGGGAGGCCGGCAGCCCCAGCGAAGCCGATCGGGCCAGCGGCTGCCGCGAACAGGCGGGCGGAGGCGGCAGGGTCCCGGACGGCGGCAGGCAGGTGGATGGGGCGCACGAAGACGAAGACCAACGCGCCAGGGTTGCCACCGCCGTGAGGGGGGTGCGGCTGGCGGATGGCCGTCAGCTGCGGGCCGATCTGGTGGTGGCCTGCGATGGCCGTGGCTCGCTACTGCGCCAGCGTTCGGGCCTGGCTTGCCCCACCCGCTCGGATCCCCAGGAGGTGCTCTGGTTCCTGCTGCAAGGTGCCTCGCTGGACCCCCTGGTCGGCTGGCTGGCGGGACGGTTCGTCACCGTGGTGGGCCCTGGGGCGGCCTATGCCCTGTTCGAGCGGGCGGCGGGCGGGGTGCAGCTGGGCCTGCTGCAGCCGGCTGGAGCGCCCCTGGCACCGTTGACCTCCACCGACTGGATCGCCCGTTGGGCCGCCGCCGCGCCGCCGGCGTTGGCCTGTCTGCTGGAGCGCCTTGAGCCTGGGGCCGTGGAGGGCCCCCAGCGGCTGCCGGTGCCGGTGGGTTGCGCCGAGCGCTGGCAGCGCTCCGGCCTGCTGCTGCTCGGCGACGCCGCCCACCCGATGAGCCCCCTGCGGGCCCAGGGACTGAACATGGCCCTGCGCGATGCCCAGGTGGCGGCCCAGCGGCTGCTGCCCGTGCTGCGCCAGGGCGACGCTGCCGGCCTCGACGCGGCCCTGCGGGACATCGGCGCGGCGCGGCGCAAGGAGATCGTTGCGATTCAGGCCTTGCAACGCCGGGAGGCCCGGCTTGGGGAGGTGCTGCAGCGGGCTCCCGCGCTGCGGCGACTGCTGGCGGCCACGGCAGCCTGGAGCGGTCCGCTGCTGGCTCAGCGCTGGGCGGCATCCCAGCGCAGCCTGCGCCAGGGCGTGATGGCGCTGACACCACTGAGCTGACTCCCCTCAGCTGACACCCTGAGCTGAGGGGCGGCGATGATGGCCGGAGTTTCCGATTGGCCATGGGTCGTCCCGCCGGTCTCGCCCGCCATCTGGGCAGGCTGCTCGCCCTGCTGCCGCTGCCGCTATTCGCCCTGCTGCCCGGGCTGCCGCTGCTGGCCGCCAGCAACCCCAAGTTGAATGCCGCCGTCTATCCACCGCCGGACACCTTCCGCAGCCTGCAGCTGGCGCTGCTGGCCTGCGGCCGCGAGAACACGGCGGCGTTATGCGATCAGGTGCGGCAACAGGCGGATCCACTGCTGGACCATCCGCGCCTCCCCAGCGTCTGCAAGGACGTGCTCTGGACCATCCGCCAAAAGGCGGTGGTAGGGGCCGCGGACGACTTCAACCGCCGCGATCGGATCGAGAAGCTGGCCCGTGAGGTGAGCGCGATCTGCAATCAACAAGCCAAACCAAAAGCCAACCCGGAAGGATCTGGATCTGGCTCAGGCCCGGGTCAACAGGGAGGAATTCGCATCAATCCCCCCGCCAACCGCTGAACCTGCCGGTCAGGCGCGAGGCTCGTATCCGTCAGCGGGACTGGCCCGGCTGGGGGGCCGAGAGCTCCAGCAGCTGCTTGGAGGTGGCATCCATGAAGCTGAGACTCATCGGCGTCACCACCACGGCCTTCTCCGAGAGGCTGCAGAGCGGCGTGGCGGCTTGGCCGTTGGCCTCACAACTCTCGGAGAGCTTCAGCAGGGCCCGATTCAGCTTGCCCCGCAGGCAGGTTTCCCGCCCCGCCCGATGCAGCACCGCCTCGGCCGCCAACCTGGCCTTGCTCACCGCCTCCGGATAGGGGAGGGAGGCGGCTGACGCCAAGGGGGCGGCGCCGATCACCAAGAGATGCAGCCCGAGAAACGGGAGTACGAAGCATGGGAGCCCGAGAAGTGGCAGCCCCAGCCTGTTGGCCGGCAGCGAGCGGGAGGGATCGGGCATGGCTGCAGCGGAGCTGAGGCCGACGTTAACCGGGACGTCCGGATCGGCCAGCGCGTTCGGCCTGCCCCCCACTGGAATCGGGCTTGTTGCGTTTGGCCGCGCCGACAATCCTTGCTCCCACTTGCCGCCCACGCGGAAGGACGTGTCCGCGAAGGCAGGCGAGGCCCTGAACGAGGGCGAGAGTAATTTGAGGCGCCCCTGCAGCCCGGTCGCGGGTTCCGCCATGACCAGCAGTGCCAGCGTCGCCGGCGCGCGCCACGTCGCCCTCGCCGAGCCGTTCCGCGACCAGAAGCCCGGCACTTCGGGGCTGCGCAAGAGCAGTCGCCAATTCGAAACCCCCCACTATTTGGAGAGCTTCGTGGAGGCGGCCCTGCGGGTGCTGCCCGGCGTGGCGGGGGGCACCTTGGTGCTGGGAGGCGATGGCCGCTATGGCAACCGCCGCGCCATCGACACCATCGCCCGCCTGGCGGCGGCCCATGGCGTCGCCCGGCTGATCGTCACCACCGGCGGCATCCTCTCCACCCCCGCCGCCTCCAACCTGATCCGTCGCCACCAGGCGGTGGGCGGCGTGATCCTCTCAGCCAGCCACAACCCCGGCGGTCCCGACGGAGACTTCGGCGTGAAGATCAACGGCGCCAATGGCGGGCCGGCGCCGGAGTCGATCACGGATGCCATCCATGCCGCCACACTGACGCTGGAGGGCTACTCGATCATCGATGCCGAACCACTAGCGCTGGAGCAGCCCGGCGAGAGCCACATCGGCAGCATGAAGGTGAGCGTGCTCGACGGCGTCGACGACTACGTGACCTTGATGCAGGGTCTGTTCGATTTCGACCGCATCGCCGCCCTGTTGCGGGGTGACTTCCGCTTGGCCTTTGATGCCATGCATGCGGTTACGGGCCCTTACGCCAGCAGGATCTTCGAGCAGCTGCTGGGGGCACCGGCCGGCACCGTGCGCAATGGCATCCCCCTGGAGGATTTCGGCGCAGGGCACCCCGATCCCAACCTCACCTACGCCCATGATCTGGCTGCCCTGCTCCTGGACGGTGACAACTACGACTTCGGCGCCGCCTGCGATGGCGATGGCGACCGCAACATGATCCTGGGGCGCCGCTGCTTTGTGAACCCGAGCGACAGCCTGGCGGTGCTGACAGCCCAGGCCACCCTGGCGCCGGGCTATTCCGAGGGGCTGGCCGGAGTGGCCCGCTCAATGCCCACCAGCGCCGCGGTGGATGTGGTGGCCAAGGAGCTGGGGATCCCATGCTTCGAAACGCCGACGGGTTGGAAGTTCTTCGGCAACCTGCTCGATGCCGGACGCATCACCCTTTGCGGCGAAGAGAGTTTTGGCACTGGCAGCAACCACATCCGCGAAAAGGATGGTCTCTGGGCGGTGCTGTTCTGGCTGAATATCCTGGCGGTGCGAGGCTGCAGCGTGGCCGAGATCATGGCCGAACATTGGAGCCGCTTCGGGCGCCATTACTACTCCCGCCACGACTACGAGGCGATCGCCAGCGACGCCGCCCACGGTCTCTATGACAGGGTCAAGGGGCTGCAGCCGAGCCTGGTGGGCGAGGCCTTTGCCGGCCGCACGATCGCCACAGCCGACGATTTCGCCTATAGCGATCCGGTGGATGGCTCGTTAACCAGCGGCCAAGGCCTGCGCCTGCTGCTCGATGACGGCAGCCGGGTGGTGCTGCGCCTCTCCGGCACCGGCACCCAAGGCGCCACCCTGCGGGTCTATCTGGAGAGCTACGTGGCCGCCGGAGGCGACCTCAACCAAGATCCCCAAGCGGCCTTGGGTGATCTGATCACGGCGATCGACGCCCTCGCCGAGATCCGCGGCCGCACCGGTATGGAGCGTCCCACGGTGATCACCTGAGCCGCATTGAGGCCGGCTGATCGGAGAGGGTGGCTAGGAAGGCCACCTGATCGCGGCGCTCCCGCTCGCTGAGCTGAAGATTGCCCAGCTCACCGGGCGGTTCACGATTTCGGAATAGTCTGGTGCGGGCCAGCAGCCCTGCTTGCTAGCCGCCTGCACCGGAGTGAGGGGATTGTCGCATTGTGTCTTGCTGTGGCGGCTGTAAAAAAGTCGACCACCTGATCGAGGGATTTGAAATAGTCATTGTGCATATAGCTCCGCACAAACTGTGCACTTGGCTTGCGGGCGACATCTCTAACTGTTGACACCTTAAACCTGTGGACACCTTACAATTGCCCATCTGTCCGATCGGCTCTTGACGGTATTTGTCCTGGGAGTGAAGGAAGCCACCGATGCCGAGAGCTACCCAGTCCTGACCCTGCTTATTGATCCATGCCGAGGCATTGATTGGATGAGCCGGGTTGTGGGGAATGTCGAGGTTGTCAGCGAGAAAATCGCTGAACTATGGCTTCAGACCTTTGCATTCGGCCTGGAAACATGGCAGCCCGCACACTTGGCCTTGCCGTTGAAGAGATCGAGGCAGCACTTCTCGCTAGTGCTCAAGATTACTGTCTGCTGCAGAAACAGATCCTATCTGGAATTGAATGGGCTCATCGCCTGCGAGGCCTCGTAGGCGGTCAGGGCAAGGGCGATCTTGCTGTAGGCCTCCTGCACCTGGGTTTCGGAGGCAAAGTGCCGGCGCTGGTTCATGAACGTCGCCTCTCCAGCCAGGGAGGCGCACTGCATTTCGATGTCCGCCGGCCAGCTGACGCGTTCGATAGTGGAGCCGAACACAGAGATCTAGGAGGTGGGATAGCGGTTGCGATCCACAGGATGCAGAACCCGGTGGACCACACATGCCGGTGAGGGGAGCTGACCCTCCAAGGTGCCGATGGGGGGCTGGGTGGCCTGCTCCTGGCTGGCCCGACCCGTGAGGGTAGCAGTAGCCGGGCGAGAAGGCCAGGCACTGGCGAGTTCACACCGATAGCGAAGTTGATTACAAAGAATAAAGGAACATAAGCCGCCAGCAACATTCCATCAGAA
>JBIIIX010000096.1:0-9806 GCA_044234415.1 Cyanobium sp. | reverse complement strand
TACCACACGCCGGCAGACTTGCTGCCAGACATTCAGAGCTTCTTTTCAAAGTCTCTGATCCACCAGCGGAGCGCTCAGCGTGGGCTCAGATGACGCCCATCTCTGCCCGCAGGATGCCTGGCCGTTGTTCCGCAACCGAGCATCGCCGTCACTAACTCGACATGCCCATGGTGTTCGCGGCTAACGGCTCACCGATCAGGATTGGCTCACGCCAGTCATGGGTGTGTAGCGACGACGCAAGGGCTGCGAACTGGCTGACTCCATCGCCTTTGCGCTTGCAATCCAGGGCGGAGCCAGTGCAGGGGTGAACCACTGGCAGACAACCAGCCCCTCCGCCGCAGGGCCCAGCATTTGGTCTGTCGGGCTTTTCCTGAGCTCCTGGCCAGCGGTCCTTGCAGTCTGTTTCTAAGATCAGATTCCACTGGCCCCTGATCCTTGCCCGACGTTTTTCCTCGCGGCCCGATCGCCACAAGGCCCTGCGTCGCGGTCCCCCCGCTCCAAGTTGATCGCGCGATGGCGTTGGCCCTGGCCGATCTGAGCCACCGATCAGGCCTCTCCGCCGTTGTTCCCGCAGCGCTGCTCCAGCGTGGTTGAACTTGCCGTCCGGGAACTGCCCCTGTTCCCCCTTCCCGACGTTGTTCTCTTTCCTCAAGAGGTGCTGCCATTGCACATCTTCGAGGCCAGATACCGCATGATGTTGCGCACGGTGCTGGCGGAGGACCGTCGTTTTGGCGTGGTTCGTTGGGACCCGCAGACACGCCGCATGGCGGAAGTGGGCTGCTGCGCCGAAATCCTCCACTGCCAGACCCAGGAGGATGACCGCAGCAACATCGTCACCCTCGGACAGCAGCGCTTCCGCGTGCTGGACGTCCTGCGCGAGGCTCCCTTCCGAGTGGCCATGGTGAGTTGGGTCGAAGACGAAGTCAGCGACTCCCATCAAGCCCTCCAGGAGCTGACCGGTGAGGTCACCACTGCCCTGCGGGACGTGGTCGAGCTGACCGGCAAGCTCATCGGAAAGCCTTCCGTGTTGCCCAGTGATCTGCCCGATCTGCCGAGGGAGCTCTCCTTCTGGATCGGTGCCCATCTGGGCGGTCCAGTGGCCGATCATCAGCAGGCCCTGCTGGAGATCACCGATACGGGTGAACGGCTGCGCCAAGAACTCGATCTGCTGGACCAGACCCGCCGCCAGCTTGCCGCCCGCACGGTGCTTCAGGACACCTTCCGCGACCGCGACGACGACGACGACGACAAGCGGGACGCTGACCCAGGGGGGGCTCGCGGGGACAGCAGGTGACCCTGCCCGCCGGATTGCCATCCCTCTTGCTGACGGCGGCGCCCTTGCTGCTGGCGTTGTTGCTGCTTCTGGCCGCGGGGCTTTGGTTGCGCCAGCGTCGGCAGTATGAGGGCAGCGCCAGCGTGGCCGCCGCCTACGACCGCTGGACGGAAGACCAACTGCTGGAGCGGCTTTGGGGGGACCACGTCCACCTTGGCTTCTACGGAAATCCAGCCCGACGGCGGGATTTCCGCCAGGCCAAAGCCGATTTCGTGCATGAGCTGGCGCACTGGAGCGGCCTTGATCTGCTGCCGGCTGGCAGCCGGGTCCTCGATGTGGGCTGCGGCATCGGCGGCAGTGCCCGCATCCTTGCCCGCGACTATGGCTTTGAGGTGCTCGGGGTCAGCATCAGCCCCGCCCAGATCGCCCGGGCCCAGGAGCTGACCCCACCCGAGCTGGCGCACTGCCGCTTTGCGGTCATGGACGCCCTCAGCCTTGACCTACCGGATGCTCAGGCAGACGCCTCGGCCAGCCCCCACCCACCCGAGGGCTTCGATGCCGTCTGGAGCGTCGAAGCCAGTCCCCACATGCCGGACAAGCAGCGCTACTGCGACGAAATGCTGCGGGTGCTCCGCCCCGGTGGGCTCCTGGCCATCGCCGACTGGAACCGCCGCGATCCTGCTCAAGGTGGCTTGGATGGTGTGGAGCGCTGGGTGATGCGCCAGTTGCTCGAGCAGTGGGCCCACCCGGAATTCGCCAGCATCCCCTCCCTGCGCCACCACCTGGAGTCCAGCCCCTGGGCGGCAGGACTTCAAGTAGACACCTCTGACTGGAGCCAGGAAACCCAGCCATCCTGGATCGATTCCATCGCCGAGGGATTGCGTCGTCCCGGAGCTGTGTTGGGGCTTGGCCCCGGCGCTGTGGTTCAGGGTCTGCGGGAAACGCCCACGCTCCTGTTGATGGATTGGGCCTTTCGCCGGGGGATGATGCGCTTCGGCGTCTTCAGGGGGCGGAAGGGATCAGCTCAGGCTCCAGGGTGAGCGGGTAGGAGCCGAACAGCCGCAGGTGTTCACACAGCGGTTCCAGTGCCGCCAGGGCGGCATCCAGTGGGCCCTGGCCCGAGCTGAGCTCGAGATCAACAAAGAAGATGTATTCCCCCATCTCTCGTTTCGAGGGCCGCGATTCGATGCGACTCATGTTCAGCCCCTGGCCGGAGAAACAGCTCAGGGCCTCCAGCAGGGCCCCCGGTCGGTTGCCCCGCAGCGAGAACGCCAGGCTCGCCAGGGGACCCTCAACAACATGCCCGTCGCGGCACAACAGCAGAAAGCGGGTGCAGTTGCCCGGCACGTCGTTGATCGGATAGGCCAGCACATCCAGGCCATGCTCTCGGGCGGCGTCGAGCGAGGCGACCGCCGCCCTGAAGCGGCTGCCGCGCACCATCCGGGCCGCCTCG
Organism: Cyanobium sp.; assembly: GCA_044234415.1. Lineage (GTDB taxonomy): Bacteria > Cyanobacteriota > Cyanobacteriia > PCC-6307 > Cyanobiaceae > Cyanobium. The sequence continues at coordinate 7,080 of JBIIIX010000096.1, read as the reverse complement.
GCGGTGGAACTGGTGGGCAGTTGCAACGCATTTGGCAGATGCTCCGCCAACCACCCCGCGCACTGGGCCAGGGCCTGGGGGTGGGACAGCACCTCGCTGACACCCTCCGGCGGACCGCTGCCCAGCAGGCCATGGCGGATCGGCAAGACCAGGGCGCGCCGCGCCGTTAGCTCTGCCTGCTCCCAAAGGCTGTCCAGGCAGGCGGTGACACCTCCCTCCACCGAGTTCTCCACCGGCACCACCGCTGCATCACAACGGCCCGAGGCAGCCGCTTGGATCACCGCGCGGATGCCCTGCTGCGGCACGAACTCAGCGGTGTCGAGACCCTCCAAGCTCGCGAGCCGATGGGCTGCCTGCTCGCCGTAGGTGCCGACTGGGCCAAGAAAGGCAACGCGCATGGCGGGGGTAGGAAGACGGGCCGATAGGATCATGCCTTGCCGGCCGAGGGCCATGTCTCTGGCCTTTTGTGCCAGCCAGGAGCTGGTGCTTCCGGTCAACGAACACCGGGATCGGCTGCCCAGCTACCTCAAAGAAGAGGGGCGGGTGGTTCACGCCATGCTCGATCCCCAGCAGCTGGAGCCCCTCGGCCCAGGGCACTACCGCTACACCGTGACCCGAGTTCAGGTCTTTCAGCTGCAGATCCAGCCGATCGTGGAGCTGCAATCGAGCTTCGAGCACGACCGGCTGTTCATCCAAGCGCTGGATTGCCAACTTGAGGGCCTGGGTCTCGTGGACGACTTCCAACTCAGCTTGGCGTCCTGGCTGCGGGTGGGGGCGGAAGGCTTGGAAGGGGAGGCCTCTCTGGGCGTGCAGGTGAGCAGACCGTCGTTGCTGAAACTGATTCCGTCCCGGGTGCTGGAAGCCACGGGGACCTCCGTGCTGGGGGGCATCCTGCATTCGATCCGCTCCCGGGTGTCCCAACAGCTGATCAACGACTTCAAGAGCTGGTGCGCCTTGCGCCCAGAAAGCTGAAGCGATGCAAGCCGCTGGCCCCGAGCCGTGCAATGGCTTGGCGATGGGCGAGGGTGCCATAGCCGGCATGGCGTTCCAGCCCGTAGCCGGGGAAGCGCAGGGCCAGGCGACGCATCAAGCCATCACGCTCCTGCTTGGCCAGGATGCTGGCGGCCGCGATCGCCGCGCAACGACTGTCCCCGCGGACCAGGGTGCGCTGGGGCCCCAGCCAGCCACGCAGGGGCAGCACGCCATCCACCAGCACCAACCGCGGCGCCATCGGTAAGCGTTGCAATGCCCGCAGCATCGCCTGTTCCGTGGCTCGCCGGATTCCCCAGCGATCGATCTCGCGGGCGCTGGCCTGACCGAGAGCCCAAGCGAGCGCCAGCTGTTGAATCGGGGCCATCAGAGCCGATCGCCGTTTGGGGCTGAGCCTTTTGCTATCCGTGAGGCCGGCACGCGCGAGGGGCTCTAAGGCTGCCGCTGGCAGCACCACCGCTGCGGCGAACACCGGTCCGAAGACACAGCCCCGCCCCACTTCATCGACGCCCGCGCACAGGGAAGGATCAAGGCCAGCCCAGACGTCCTCCTCTGGCTCAACAGCGAGGCGGAGGCCCAGCTGGTCCCGCGCCGCGCGCCGATTGGTCATGGCGAGAGCGCGGAAGCATGGGCAATCGGCAGCCGGACGGGTGGCATGGACCGACGCTGGTTTGGGCTCACACGCCAGCCGATGAACGGCGGCGGCGACGTCGGGGGTCGCCTGTTTCGGCCTCCTCCTCGCTGATGGGGGTGGTAGCGCCGCGAGCGGGAACCAACTCCGAATCGGGGGCTGGCGATTCGGCCAGGCCCTGCGCCGCCGCTCTGCCGTGGCTGGTCAGGCTGAGGGGCACCTCCAGGTTGATGGGCATGGGCGACACCGCGGCAAAGGAGCCAACCGGTATGGGGAGAATGTCAACGACGGTCAGATCGGAGTCGATACCCGTTGACAACGCCTGGGTTTCTGGCCTGGCTGGCGGAGATCCAGATTCGGCCGCACCGTTGCCCCGGACCTCGCCGCCGCCACGCCCCCTGCGCCGACGGCGCGTTCCGCCCGAACTGAGTTGCTGTCGCGCTTCCGCTAACACCGCTTCGGCATCGGCGTCGGGACGCACCACCCGAACCACGACATCATCGCCATTGCTGGGAGGGCTGTCGAGCAGCAGGGTGGGACTGAGCCCCATCCAGCCGAAAACGAGTTCCTGATCCGGTTGCATCGGCACGAGCACAACCTCCTGTTCCGGCCGACGGCCCAGGCCCTCCTGGGCGGTGTTGTCAGGAGCGGCACCCGCCTCGCTGGCGATCGAGGGGGTTTCCGTTGGCTCTGATCCGTAAGTTTCCAGGCTGTCCCCACCGCGTCCTCGCCCACCACGGCGGCGGCGCGTGCCGCTGCTTTCCGTTGCGGCAACGGCCGCCACAGGCACTTCGGAGCGGGAGGGGGCGGGGGTGGTCGCCGTGCGCACCAACCCAGGCACGGTGGCCAGGGGCTGCAGGGTGTCGCGACCCGGCAGCACGGCCACATGCCCGAGCCCCCCGCAGCTGGGGCAGGCACGGCCAAACAACTCATAAATGTTCTGACCCTGGCGCTTGCGGGTCATCTCAACCAGACCAAGTTCGGTGATCTGGGCAATCTGGGGCCGAGCTGAATCATGACGAACGGCCTGCGTGAAATGCTCCAGCAGTTGCAGCTGATCCCTTCGCGACTCCATATCAATGAAGTCAACGACAACCACGCCGCCGATATTGCGCAAACGCAACTGGCGCGCGATCTCGGTGGCCGCCTCACAGTTGGTCCAGAGCACCGTCTCGCGGGCGTTCGCTGAGCGGGTGAAGGATCCGGAGTTGACGTCGATCACGGTGAGTGCCTCTGTGGGCTCGATGATCACGTAGCCGCCGGAGGGCAGATCCACCCGTGGTTTCAGGGCATCACGAATCGCTGCGTTGACCCGGTAGTGCTCCAAAATCTCGCTGGATTCATCGTGCAATTGGGCCAGCACATTCTCCTGGTCAGACCCCAGGAACGCCTTGACCCTTGGCAGGGCAGCCGCCGCATCGACAACAACCCGCACAACCTCAGGGTTGAAGAAGTCGCGCAGCACGCGATGCACAAAGTCTTCGTCGCGATTGAGCAGCACCGGCGGTGCGGCCTCTTCAGCCGCCTGCTGGATCGCTTCCCACTGGCGCAGCAATCCTTCGAGATCGTCGATCAGTTGTTCTTCCGCCACTCCCTCCGCTTCCGTGCGGATCAACAGACCAGACCCTGGCGGCTTGATCAGCACCCCCAAAGCCCGCAGCCGGTTGCGCTCGTTCTCGCCATTGATGCGGCGGGAGATATTCACACCCTGACTGTGAGGCTGGAGCACCAAGAAGCGGCCGGGCAGGGTGAGGTTGCCCGTGAGGCGAGGCCCTTTGCTGCCGGTGGGCTCCTTCATCACCTGCACCAACACCTTTTGGCGTGGCTCCAGCAGTTCCGTGATTCCGGCGGCACCCTTGCGCAGCCGCAGGGGTCCAAGATCGGTGATGTGGATGAATCCATTTTTTTCGGATTCACCGATATTCACGAACGCGGCATCAATACCTGGAAGGACATTTTCGACAGTGCCGAGATAGACATCTCCAATCTGGTAGCGGCCCTGGGCCACAACCAACTCGTCGACACGGTCCTCGGTGAGCACGGCCGCGATTCGCAGCTGCTCAGCGATGACAATCTGCTGGGGCATAGAAAAAATCGGGCTCCTGGTGAGCCCTGCCCGAGTGGGCAGGAAGAGGGTGGACAGATGAGATAACCGCTGGACCGAAGCGGATAACCGTGTCATGGACCACGGTCAGCTCCAGAGCTGACGGCCGTTCGTATCAGAAAAACAATGTCGGAATCCGGTGAAAGGATCCGCTTTGGGGAGGGTTCAATGAACCGCAAGCACCTTCATGGTGTGTAGGCGCTCTGACCAGGGGCTTCTAGGGCTCGCCTGGCTGGGAGTGGCAATGGCCTGGGTTGCCCCCTGGATAACCATTCGCCAACGAACAAACATTATCACGCGCTCAGCAGCAAGGCCAGGCGCCGCATCCGACCGAGACGGAGCTCCAGCCCCAACTCCCGCCCCAGCCAGGCGCGCAGGTGGTCAGGCCGCAGACTGCGGCCCTGCGGATCGATGCACGCCTCCAAGCGCAGCTCCACCCCTGGGGTCCGGGGATCGGACGCGATCGTCACGAGGTCAAGCGACAGGAGGTAGGGCCTGCAATCACGGCTGCGGGGTCGGCCTTTCTTGTCGGTGTCATGCCAAAGCAGGGTGTCACTGTTGAGCAGGGACTGGATCGCCCGCTGCCAGCACTCCTCTAGGGGCCATTCCACCGCCTGGTGGCCGGCGGCCAGCTCGGCCGCGGCACTGATCGGCGCGGCACTGATCGGCAGGGCGGGGTGCAACTGCAGCGACCAGTGGGCGGCCCGCAACTCCTGGCTCAGGCTCGGTCCCTGGAGCGGAACCTGGCGCACCGAGCACAGCGCCAGCCCCAGAGGCAGCTCGGCCTGGAGTCGCTCGCGCACCTGGTCTGGATCCGTAGGCTTGGCGAACTCCAAGTCGAACCACTCTCCAAGGCCCTCAACAGCCAACGGCAGGGGCAAGGCCAACTGCAGGCGAGGCAGAGGATGGAAACCGCCCGTAAAGCTCACGGGCAAGCCGCTGCGGCGCAGGGCACGCTCCAGCAGCCGCACGGTATCCAGATGGCCGATCTGCGCCATGTCACCGGTTTTGGCGAAGGCGAAGCGCAGGCGCTGGCAGCGCTCGCTAGCGGGAGCACGGGCGGGTAGGGGAGGCGGCACCGGCGGCGGCGGCACCACCACGTTGTGGCCCAGATCGGGACCACACACACCGCAATGGCTGCAGCCCTCGAAGGAACAATCGGGCACCACCGCCGCCGCCAGCGCGCGCTGCAGATCCGCCGCCAGCCAGCCTTTATCAACGCCGGAGTCGATGTGGTCCCACGGCAGCGGTTGCCTGCAGAACGCATCAAGGTCCGCGCTCGGACAAGCCTCCAAGGTCAACCAATCCCCCAGCTCCAGCGCCCGGTAGCGCCCCTCCAAGCCGGCGGCCTTGATCGCGGCGGTCCAGGCGCTATGGGTACGCTCCACCGACTCGAACCAGGCGTCGAGGCCAGCTCCGGCCCGCCAGGCGGCCTCAATCACCGGCGCCAGGCGGCGATCACCGCGACCGATGAAGTCCTCCACCGCCGAAAGGCGCACATCGGTGGTATTCACCTTGAGTCCCCGCAGCGGCCGCAGGGCGCGGCGCAACAGCTCCTGCCGTCGTAGAAACTCCGCCGTCGACACGCTGTGCCATTGGAATGGTGTGTGGGGCTTCGGGGTGAAGTTGCTGATGGTGAGATTCAGGTTCAAACGGCCAAGATCACGGCAATCCAACTGCAGCCTGCGGCAGGTCTCAGCAATAGCCAGCACATCGGCATCGGTTTCCCCGGGCAACCCGAGCATGAAATAGAGCTTCAGCTTCGAATAGCCGTGTTGCATCGCCGTGCGGATGCCGCGCAACAGCTCCTCATCCGTCAGGCCTTTGTTGACAATGTCGCGCAGGCGCTGGCTGCCGGCTTCGGGGGCGAAGGTCAAGCCGGCGCGGCGGGTGCCACCGAGGATGTGGGCGATGTCGTCATCGAAGCGGTCAACCCGCTGACTAGGCAACGTCAGGCTGACGTTGTGCTCGGCCAAACGATTGCGCAGCTCCACACCCACCGCCGGCAGGGCCAGGTAATCGCTGCAGCTGAGCGAAAGCAGCGAGAAATCGCTGTAGCCAGTGCGCCGCATCCCCTCCTCCACCGCCTCAATCACGGCCTCGGGATCCACGTCACGGGCCGGGCGGGTGAGCATGCCGGGCTGGCAGAAGCGGCAGCCCCGGGTGCAGCCGCGGCGGATCTCCACCGTGAGGCGATCGTGCACGGTTTCGAGATGGGGGACCAGGCCCATCGCGTAATGGGGCATGGGCGTGGCGGTTCGGCGCAGGATGCGGCGGGGCAGGCCGGGCTCCAGGGGTTCGATCGTCACCCCGTCGGCGGCGGGGCCGTAAAGCGCCGGCACATAAATGCCGGGGATCTGGGCGAGATCGCGCAGCAGCTGCAGCCGCGTCAGTCCGGCGGCCCGGGCCTCGGCCACCACCAGGCCAATCTCCGGCAACAGCTGCTCACCGTCACCCAGGGCGAAGAAATCAAAGAACGCGGCGAAGGGCTCGGGATTGCTGGTGGCGGTGGGCCCGCCGGCAAAGATCAGAGGCGGCGCCTCCGGATCGCTGAGGGGCAGGTCGCCCCGCTCGGCGCTGCGCAGGGGGATGCCGGCCAGATCCAGCATCTCCAGGACGTTCGTGGCGCCAAGCTCGTAGCTGAGCGAAAACCCGAGGATGTCGAAGGCGCTGAGCGGAAGGCGGCTTTCCACGGCGAACAGGGGCACGCCGCGCTCGCGCAGACGCTTGGCCAAATCGGCTGCGGGCAGGTAACTCCGGTCGCAGAGCTGGCCGGGAAGGGCGTTGAGGATCGAATAGAGAATGATGTGACCGCTGTTGCTGGCCCCCACCTCGTAGACCTCCGGGTAGGTGAGGCACCAACGCACCGCCGCCGCCGTCCAGGCCTGGCTCCAGTCGCGCGGCTGCACGCCTCGCTCGTTGCCGAGGTAACGGGCCGGCTTGCTGATCTCGAGGTCGATCAGAGCGGCGTAGTCGATCGTGGCGGGTAAGGGCTGGCGAACTGCGTGGGCCACGGTGACGGGCGGCGGCCGGTCAGCGGCGGCGCGGGAAAGTGTACTGATGCTATTCATGCCGCCCCTCCCATCCCTTCGCCAGGCGGCGGCGAGCGGCGGAACAGGGTTCAGCCGCCATGGCGGACCGATCGATGAGGCCGGCGGCGAGAGCTTGAGCAGCCCCTGGGATCGACCGCCAGCAAGGCGGAAGTTGCGCTGATCCCTGCTTCGGCCTGGCCGATTCGACGGCCTGGCAGGCCGTGTTCTCAACGATCCCCGCGGATGTGGTGGGGATCCAGACCACCCGGGATGGGCAACGGGCGTTGACCGGTGTCTGCGGCAGCAGCGCGTTCAAGGTCGAG
>JBIIIX010000095.1:0-9809 GCA_044234415.1 Cyanobium sp. | reverse complement strand
GCTCCTTCTTCCTCGACACCACCGCTCCCACCACCACTGCCGCCATCAGCGGCCTGATCGACAACGTCGGCAACTTCACCGGCACGGTCCCCTCCGGCGGCCGCACGGACGACACGGCCCTGCAGCTGAGCGGCACGCTCGGCGGTGCCGCCGCCGGCGCGGCCCTGGCCACGGGTGAATCGCTGCGGGTTTACGACGGCACCACCCTCCTCGGCAGCGCCACCGTCACGGTGGTTGCGAGCGGCCAGAGCCGCTGGAGCTATAGCGATAGCCGAACACTCAGCAACAACCAGTCGCTCAGCTACAGCGTCCGCCTCATCGATGCTGTCGGCAATCTCGGCCCGGCCAGCGCGGCCTACACCGCCACGATCGATACGGCGGCTCCGACGGTCACGGCGGTGGCGCTTACCGCTGCCAGCGGCGCCCAGGGCAGCTGGCTCAACGCCGGCGACGTGGTGACGGCCCAGGTCACGTTGAGCGAAGCGGTGACCGTCAGCGGCAGTCCCAGCCTGGCCCTCAACATCAGCGGCAGCGTCGTGCAGGCGGCCTACAGCTCCGGCAGCGGCACCACGCAACTGCTCTTCACCTCCACAATCCAGGCGGGCCAGAGCGATGCCAACGGCATCAGCATCAACGCCAGCAGCCTCAGCCTCAACGGCGGCACGATCCGCGACGCCAGCGGCCTCAATGCAACCTTCACCTATGCGGCCGTCGCCGACAACGGCGCCTATCTCGTTGATGCGGTTGCGCCGGCGGCCCCGGTGCTCCAGCTCGGCGCCGGGGTGAGCGGCGGCGCCACGGCCGCTGAAGCCAGCCAGGCCTCCGGGGTGGTGAGCGTCGCGGCGGAAGTGGGGGCGGCCCTGGCCGTCAGCCTGGTCGGAGCCGGTGGAGGCTCGCTCAGCCGCAGTCTCACGGCCAGCGGCAGCCCCCAGGCGATCGTGCTCACCGCCACCGACCTGGTGACCCTCGGCGAGGGGACGGTTGTGGTCACCGCTACAGCCAGCGATCCGGCCGGCAACAGCAGCGCGGTTGGCACGACCAGCTTCGTGCTCGATACCCAGGCACCGCTGTTCAGCTCCAGCAACACGGCCCAGGTCAACGAGAATGTGTCGGCCGGTACGACGGTCTACACCGCCACCAGCACCGACACCACCCCAGTCAGCTACAGCTTTGCCGGCGCCGATGCTGCCGCCTTCAGCCTCAATGCCGCCACCGGTGTTCTGGCGATCAACGCCAGCCCCGATTACGAAACCCGCACCAGCTACAACCTCACCATTACCGCGGTCGACAGCGCCGGCAACAGCAGCAACCAGGAGCTGCAGATCAACATCGCCGATGTGATCGAGGTGTCGACGCTGACAATCGGCAACCTCGCGAACAGCAGTGTTCAGGAGAACACCCCATACACATCGGCAACGCCCACCCTCACGGGTGCCATCGGCGCCGTCACCTGGAGCCTCGAAGGGGACGATGCCAGCCGCTTCAGCGTCAACAGCAGCACCGGTGTGGTTTCGATGCTGGCCCGCGACTTCGAGATCCCAGTCGATACCGGCAGCAACAACAGCTACGCCTACACACTGCGTGCCACCGACAGCGACGGCAACACCACCGGCCAGGCCGTGGTGCTCACGATCACGGATGTGATCGAATCGGTTCCGGCAGGCCCCACGTTGGTCAGCAGCAACCCGGCGGATGACAGTTTCGATGTGGAGATCAGCCAAAACCTGAGCTTTCAGTTCTCCGAAGCGGTGACGGCGGGCCTTGGTTCCCTCTCGATCGTCCAGGCCGACGGGGTGGTGGTGGAGAGTTTTGATCTGGCGAGCAGCCCTCGCCTCAGCTTCAACGGCGCCACGCTGACGATCAATCCCACCTGGGCGTTGCCGAGCAGCAGCGATCTGTTCATCCGCATCGATGCCGGCGGCGTGCGCAACAGTAACGGCATTTCTTTTGCCGGCCTTCAGGACAGCACCAGCCTCAATTTCCGCACTGGCGTTGAAACCATCAACGGCGATGCAGAGGAGTTCAGCTATGACAACTTTCCGGGCACCAGCAGTGAAGCCATCGGCGATCACCGCATGCTGTTTATCCGCACCACCTATGCGGATCAGCTGAATGCGCCCTGGGCTAAGTCGGTGTGGCTCGACGACATGGCAGGCCTGGATGCTTTCTGGGCCCGTAACTCCTTCGGCAAGATGCACCTGAGCAGCATCTTTACGCCGTTGATCACCCTCAGCCAGACCACCGCCTGGATGCGCGATCTGGATACGGGAGATGGTTATGCGAATTTCGGCACGGATCGTGGGAATAACAATGGAGCACCATGGAACTTCAGTATTGCGATAGCCCGCCAGCTGGGCTATGTGAAAAGCAATGTGCAGGCGGTGGCCGTTGGCAACAACGACTGGACCCGCTCCGGAGCCTCTTGGGGTGGCGGCGACTTCATTTTCAACGGCTGGACGGGGATGTCGCTGATGGCGCACGAAGGTGGCCATGAGATCGGCCTCGGCCATGCCCGCTGGCTGAACGCTGATGGGACGCTAAGCGAATACGGAAATGACTACGATATAATGGGCAATGGTTATGACGACAGCGACCACTATGGCCTACAGGCCAAGCTCAGCAGGGGCTGGCTGTCCGCCAGTCAGATTGTTGCCAATCCAATTAATGGCATTTACCGCATCGATGCCCACGATCTGGGAGTGCAGCAAACTGACCATATCTACGGACTGGAAATCAGTGCCGGCGGCCAGGTCTACAGCTTCGAATATCGCGCCCTTATTCCAGAGGGCCGCATCAACCGTTCGTTGCTGGTGCTGCGCAAAGGCGACAACGCCCTGATCGACGCCACAACCGACACGGTCAATGTGAAAACCGATGCCGGCATCGACATCGGTCGCACCTATCAAGTGCCCGGTCGTGCCACCTATGTGACGGTGCTGAGTCAGGGCGACGGCTTCCTCGATGTGGCCGTTCAGAACGGTCCCTTTGCCAGCAATGACGCTCCCACGGCCAGCTTCACCGCCTCCGCATCGCAGGTGCGGGCCCGCGATCAGGTCACCTTCATCGCCACGGCTGACGATGCCAACGGCGATGGGCTCGCCTACTTCTGGTGGTTCAGCGACGGTGTGGTGGGCAGCGGCCCCAGCTTCACGCGCGGGTTCACGCAGACCAGCGCCGCCACGGTCACCGCCCGGCTGACGGTGTCCGATCTGCGCGGCGGCAGCGCCGTGCTGGAAACCACCATCGCTGTCGGTGCCGGCAGCACCGGCACGCCGGTAAGCGTGGGCAGCGTCACGCCGCTCAGCGCCAGCAAGCCGCTGGTGAGCCTCATCGCCAGCGATGCCTTCGCCCAGGAGGGCGGCAGCGACAGCGGCCAACTGCTGATCAGTCGCCAGGGCACCGCTCTCAGCAATCCTCTGATCGTGCTGCTCAGCTACGCGGGCAGCGGACTAAACGACGTCAGCCTGGCTTCACGCCCCGCCAGCGTCACGATCGGCGCGGGCCAGAGTGAGGTGCTGGTGCCGGTCTCGCTGCTCGACGACGCGGTCGTCGAGTCTGTCAAGCAGCTCTCGGTGAGCCTGGTGAGCGATGCGGCATACGACATCAGCCCTCAGAACGCCAGCGCCAGCCTCACCCTGGCGGATGACGACCGCAACGTGGTGAGCATTCAGGCGATCGATGCCGTCGCCTCGGAGAGCGGCCGCAACAGCGGCGCCTTTCTGATCAGCCGCACCGGCTCCACCACGGCGGCCTTGAAGGTGTACTACAGCCCGTTCGGTTCGGCCTTCAACGGCACCGACTTTCTCGCCCTCAACGGTGAGGTCACGATCGCTGCCGGCGAGAACTCGGCGGTGGTGCTGGTGCAGCCGCTCGATGATCCCTTCGGCGAACCCAGCGAGCAGCTTTCGCTGCAACTGGCCAGCTTCTCCTCGGCTTACGACGTCAATGCCAAGGCCTCAATGGCCACCGTCAGCCTGCTCGACAACGACAACCCGCTGGTGTCCGTCTCCAGCGACGTCAACACCAGCGAAGGCGGTGCCAACGGGCAGTTTCGGATTGAGGCCCAGGGCCGGGTGGGCGCCACGGTCACGGTCGGCTACACCCTCTCCGGCACAGCCACCGCTGGCAGCGATTACCAGGTCCCTGCCGGCAGCGCCACGATCAGCATCGGCGCCAATGGCCGCGGCACGGCCAGCGTGACGATCCCCGTGCTCGACGACGCCCTGGTGGAGCCGGCCGAGCTGCTGCTTCTGACTCTGACGGAGTCGAGTGCCTATCAGCTCGACGACGACCGTTCGGCCGGGATCGTGATCAGCGATAACGACAGCGGCGGTCCGGTGGTGATGGTGAGCGCCTATGCGGATGCCCCCCGGGAAGGCGGCACCGATGTCAGCTCGGAATCCCGCAGCGGCCAGGGGCGCTTTTACATCCAGCGCAGCGCCACCGCCGGTGCGCTGACGGTGAACTACACCCTCGGCGGCAGCGCCACTGCCGGCAGCGACTACACCGGCCTGGTGTCCGGCAGCGTCACAATTGCCGATGGCGCACCCGGCGCGATTGTGCGTTTCACGCCGGTGGACGACGGCCTCGGCGAGGGCAGCGAAGTGGTGTCCCTGACCCTCACCCCCGCCAGCGCCTACAGCCTGGGGATCGTGACCAGCGCCAGCCTCTGGATCGGCGACAACGACACGGCGCCGGTGACCGTGGGCTTCGAGACCCTGCAGACCCGGATCGCCGAATCCCAGGATGCGCTCGGCAACGTGCGCGATCTGGTGGTGAAGCTCTCCACCGCCGCCGCCGCGCCGGTCAGTGTCACGGCAGTGGTGAGCGACGGCACGGCCCTGGGCGACAACCTTGACTGGACCTTCCTCGACCCGCTAACCAACCGGCCGACGCAGACCCCCACGCTCACGTTCGCGCCTGGGGAGACCAACAAGACCCTGCGGTTGAGAGTCAACCCTGATCGACAGAGCGAGGCCAGCGAGTGGTCGCAGATCAGCCTGATCAATCCCAGCGGCGCCACGCTCACCAGCAACGCCTCCACCTTCCGGCTCGACATCGACGACCGCCCCAGCAGCGGAGACGAAGCCAACCGCTACATCCGTCTGCTCAGCACAGGTTCCCTACGGCGAGAGGACGCCGGCAGCGATCCGCTGCTGATGGTGGCCCTGGATCGCCCGGCTGGCAGCACGCCGATCAGCGTGACCCTGCAGCTCAGCGGCAGCGCCACCCTGGGGCAGGACTTCAGCCTGCCCAGCAGCACGCTCACCTTCCAGCCCGGGGAGTTGAGCAAGGCGGTGCCCCTCAGCCTGCTGAACGATGCCAACGCTGAAACCGTGGAGAACATCCGCGTGACGTTGGCCAACGCCAACGGCGCGATCATCACCGGCCCGGCCTTTCACGACCTCGTCCTGGTGGACAGCCAGGCGCCCGTGGTTCAGACCGCCAGCGGTCGTGTCAGCGGCAGCCAGGCGGCCGGCACGGTGATCAGCAGCGTCAGCGCCGCCGCCGCCCCGGGTCGCAGCATCAGCCAGTGGCAGATCCTGGCGGGCAATGCCAACCGCGATGGGCAGACCGGAGGCGCGTTCAGCATCGACGCCAACGGCCAGGTGCTGCTCAGCAATCCCGCCAGCCTGCCGCTCGGACCCACGCTGATGCAGCTGATCGTGCGCGCCACCGACAACCTCGGCGCCGCCAGCGACGGTGTCGTGAACCTGGAGGTGAACGGCCAGAGGGTCTTGAGCGAAACGCGCTGGAGCGGCAGTGGGGCCTTCAACAATCAGGACTGGAGCGGCACACCGATCTACAGCGGCCTACTGACGAGCAGCGCCACTGCCAGCGATGTCGGCGACGACTACTCCCGTCGCATCACTGGCTTACTGGAGCCCAGCAACAGCGGCACTTACACGTTCTGGATCTCCGGCGACGACGACAGCCGGCTCTACCTCGGCACAGACGCGGCAGAAGCGAGCAGGGCGCTGATCGCCAGCGTCCCTGGGTACAGCAGCGTGCAGCAATGGGACAAATATCCGGAGCAGCAATCCAATGCCATCACCCTGCAGGCGGGCCAGCGTTACTGGCTCGAGGTGCAGCAACGGGAAGGCGGCGGAGGCGACCATGTGGAAGTGGCCTGGCAGGGGCCGGGCATGGCCAGCAAGGCACTGATCGGCGCCGCCAACTTCGGCGCGATCGTGACCGGCGCCAGCTTGGGCACGCCCCCGCTGGCGGCCAGTTACCCGGCCACGGTCGACACCGCCCTGATCAACCCCACGATCGGCACCGACACCGGCGTCACCGCCACGATCAGCGGCGGCGGCAGCACGCGTGATGGCACGTTGCAGCTCAGCGGCAGCGCCAGCGCCGGCTCCACTGTTCAGCTGTTCGACGGCAGCACCCTGCTTGGCAGCGCGGTGCTGAGCGGCAGCCTTTGGACCTTCACCACCCCCAGCCTCAGCGACGGCCAGCACAGCCTTGTGGCCCAGGTGCGCGATCCCGCCGGCAATCTCCGCATCACGGCGCCCGTGCAGGCGCTGATCAACACCGAGCTGGAAGTGGGTCCCCATCTCCTGCTCAGCCATGACTCCACCTCCGGCAACCTGAGCAGCAGCGGCGCTGTGGCCAGTGTCGAACGGCTGCTCAGCCGTGGCGATGGGCTGGTGCTGTTCAAGACCGCCGATGCCAGCAAGTACGGCAATGGCGGCACGCCCTTCAGCGACGGCAACACCACAACCCTGGACCTGATCCTGGCGGATGGCGAGACGGGAACCCAGCAACTGATCAACCGCGGCTTCGTTTCGGCCACCAGCTCCTCCAACCAAAACGTCACCCTCTCGGGGATCACGGCTGATGGCCGCAGCGTCGTCTTCGCTTCCTCCGCCGTCACCAGCTTCGGCAATCACGGCAGCGCCTTCAGCGATGGCAATGCCACCATCAGCGGTACGTCTGATCTGTTCGTCTACGACCGCACGAGCAACGCGGTGAAGCTGGCCACCTGGAGCGGTAGCCCGACCAACAGCAACTCCCGCAACGCCAGCTTCCTGGGCCTCAGCGCCGACAACCAGACGCTGCTGTTCCGCAGTGACTACGCCCAGAAGATCGGCAGCTTCAGCCGCGGCGCCGCCATTGCCGACGGCACAGCCAGCGCCGACCTGCTGACCTACAACCTCAGCACCGGCGCCCAGCTGCTGCTCACTCACGGGGCCAGCAACACCAGCCAGTCGCTCGGGGCCGGTGTGGGCAGCACGGTGCTGCTCAGCAACGACGGCCAATACGCCCTGTTCACCGCCAACGATGCCAGCAAGCTGGGCAACGGTGGTACGGCGTTTAGTGACAGTGCACCCACCAGCGCTGACCTCTTCGCAGCGAGACTTAGCGATGGGCAGATCCGGCTGCTCAGCGCCAGCCCTGGCAGTGCCAGCCCTGGCAGCGGCGGCAGCAGCAGCGCCGGCGGCGCTGTGACCCTGCTCGGCCAGAGCGGTGACGGATCCGCGGCGATTTTCAGCGCCCCCGATGGCAGCGTCTTCGGCTTCAGCGATGCCAACCCCGCCAGCACCGATCTGTACGCGGTCAACATCGCCAGCGGTGCGATCCGGCTCCTCAACCATGCCGCCAGCAATCTCAACACCACAACCGCCAGCAACCCCACGTTCGTGCAGGCGATCGGCGATGACGTGTATTACACCGTGGCCGATGCCACCAGCCTCGGCGCCTCTGCCGATGGCGACAGCAGCAAGGCCGATCTCTACCGCGCCAATGTGGTGACGGGCGATGTGCAGTTGCTCAGCTTCCAGCAGAACAACACCGCTGCCGCGATGAACGGCAGCTATGCCTCCGGTTCGCTGCTGGTGTCGGGCGACAACCGCTACGTGGCCTTTGCCTACAACGTGCCGATCAGCCAATCGGGAGGGCTGAACTTCAGCCAGGCCGGCGATGGCGTGTTTGTGGTGGATACCCAAGCCGGCACGATCAAACTGGTCAACTGGAGAACCAGTCAGACCAGGGGCTCCTACGGCTTCTGGGCCGGCGCCCGAGCCAAAGCCTTCACGGCCGGCAACAGCAGCCTGATCGTCGAATCGAGCTACTTGAGCTGGACTGGCAACTTCAGCGGCAGCGGGCAGTACGACAAAGGCCTGTTCAGCTTCGATCTGGCAACGGGCGCCCAGACCCTGCTCACCCATAGCCCCTCCAGCGCCACCAGCCAGGCGGCAGCCACCGCCTACCGCGGCATCAGTGGCGATGGCCGCCGCGTGTTCTTCACCACGGCGGATGCCAGCAAATTCGGTAACGCCGGCGCCAACTTCAGCGATGGGGCCCCCAGCGCCGACGACCTGTTGTCGGTGAACATCAACGGCAGTGAGTTCGAGCTCATCAGCGGCCTCGACGGCAGCTCCTTCGGCTCGCTCGTCAGCGTGGACGGCCTCAGCGACAGCGGCCGGCTCCTCTACCGCAGCAACAATGTTGCAGGCATGCCCTCCGGCCCCGGCCTGCTCAGCGACGCCAACACCAGCGGTGCCGATCTGATCGCCACCAGCACCTCCCTGCTCGATCTCGACACCGCCGGCGACAGCAGCGGCGGCGCGGCCGGGACCTCCACGGACAACATCACCACGGCCACCAACTTCACGCTGCGCGCCCGGGTGCTGCCCAACCAAGCGGTGCAGCTGCTGGATGACGGCAGTCTGGTCAGCGGCGGTGCAACGACGGCCGACAGCCGGGGCCTCGTGAGCTGGACACTCAGCGGGGTGGCCCTTGGCACCCACCGATACAGCCTGCTCGACACAGTTGAGCAAATTCCCGTCGTGATCTCCGGACGCCCCTCTGCGACGCAGCTGGAGGTCCAGGTGATCGCGGCCACCTCGTCATTGGCCAGCGGCGGCGATCAGGACATTCTCACGGACTGGACTCCGGTGGAAGGCGCGGCGCTCCTAGGCCCGAGCGTTGACGGGGTGATCAGCTGGGCGGGGGGTGCCGTCGATGGGGACAGCCTCTACCCAACGGCTTACACCCCGCCCCAGCTCGAGGCCCTGAATGGCACGAGCGTTTCTTCGGCAGCGACCCTGGACAGGCCTCCCTGGTTCGCTGCCAGCGGCCCTGCGCCGGACCTGCTTGGCCTCACCTGCTGAAGAGCAGCGGGGCGGTTGCCGCACCCTGGGCGGAGCGGCCAGGGCGGGAGCGTGGCCGCCAGGCCGGAGAGGTGGGGAGTGGCCTCAGGGCGCCGGCGCCGACAGCGGTTTGCTGTCGTTGAGCTGCCAGGTCTTGCTGAGGTGAGGCTCGCTGGGGCCGTAGATGCGGACGTAGGCGAACCAGCCCCCGCCAGCTTTGCGGTGCACCGCCAGGGCTCCCAACCGGGCGCCGCCTCCGGCAGGCTGGCCGTACCGCGCGTTGAACCGGCCCGCTTCATGCCCTTTCGTTCCCTGATCCAGCCCCTGCTGGCGTGTCTCACGACGCTGGTCCTGCTGCTGGGCGCCGTGGCCCCGGCCCGGGCCGCGTTCAGCTTGCCGCCCTTGCCCTACGACACCACCGCCCTGGAGCCGGCGATCGATGCCACCACGATGACGATCCACCACGATCGCCATCACGCCGCCTATGTCGCCAATCTCAACGCCCAGATCCAAGCCAATCCCGCCCTCCAATCCCTCAGCCTCGACGCACTTCAGAGCCAGATCTCGCGCTTCCCGTTGGCCGTGCGCAACAACGGCGGCGGCCATTGGAACCACAGCCAGTTCTGGGCCGTGATGGCGCCTGCGGGGCAGGGTGGCTCCCCCTCCGAGCCGCTGCTGGCGGCGATCAGCAGCAGCTTTGGCTCCCTG
>JBIIIX010000094.1:0-9824 GCA_044234415.1 Cyanobium sp. | reverse complement strand
GCATGGTTTCTTTGCATGGCCGGCAAGCCTGAGCGCCGGTTTACCTGTTCGTGGGTCTGCCCTTCTGAAACCCCAGCACGGTGCCGCTCGCTCTCGCCCTTCTGCCAGGCCATCCTGCGCCTGGTCTTCTATTTCATTGGGGCATGCTTCTGGTCGCACTGAAGCTGCCTGCCCCCACCTCCATCGTTGACCTCACCTGAGGCTCAAACTGGGCTTCTTGCTGCTTTTTGGTAGCTTCAGTGGCATCCGTTTCGGCGTGCAACGGCGATTATTCGCACGTTCTAGCCAGGTGCCGCTCAATAACCCTTGGCTTGTCAGTCCATTGATCGGCCTAGTGCTTCAACGGTTGTGCCCTTCACCCTCGGCTTGATTTTTTCACCATGACACCCATCACCCGCCGCAAAGCCCTCCTCACCGGTTTGGTTACTGCTGCTGCCGGCGTGATCCTCCCCTTCGGTGGACTGGCCAGCCTGATGGTGACCAGTCCAGCGCAAGCGGCACCCGGCAAGCCCGAAACCACCAAGGTGGATCTCGGCTTCATCGCCCTCACCGATGCGGCGCCCCTGATCATCGCCAAGGAAAAGGGCTTCTTCGCCAAGCAGGGCATGGCCGGCGTGTCCCTCAAGAAGCAGACCTCCTGGGCTGTCACCCGCGACAACCTGGAGCTCGGAGGCGGTGGTGGTGGCATCGATGGCGCCCATATCCTTTCGCCGATGCCCTACCTGCTCACCACGGGGGCGATCAGCAAGAGCAGCAAGCCGGTGCCGATGTTCCTGCTCGCCCGTCTGAATATCAACGGACAGGCGATCTCGATGTCCAAAGATTTCCTCAAGGACAAGTTCACGGTCAAAGCGCCCACCTTGCCCAAGGTGGTTGCCACCAAGAACAAGACCGGTGACAAGTTCAAGGCCGCTGTCACCTTCCCCGGCGGCACCCATGACCTCTGGATGCGCTACTGGCTCTCCGCCAACGGTGTGGATCCCACCAAGTTGGTGGATCTGGTGGTGGTCCCCCCCCCCCAGATGGTGGCCAACATGCAGTCGGGAACGATGGATTCCTTCTGTGTGGGGGAACCCTGGAACGAGCGCCTGGTGAACAAGAAGCTGGGCTACACGGCCTTGACCACCGGTGAGCTGTGGAAGGATCACCCTGAGAAGGCCTTTGCGATGCGGGCCGACTGGGTGAAGAAGAATCCGAATGCCACCCTGCGCCTGTTGATGGCGGTGCAGCAGGCGCAGAAGTGGAGCGATGATCCCGCCAACACCAAAGAACTGGCCAGGATCCTGGCGGATGAAAAGTATGTGAAAGCCACGGTGGAGGATTTGTTGCCGCGCCTGCAGGGTACGATCGATTACGGCACTGGTCGGGTAGTGAAGCAAGACAACCTCAAGATGAAGTTCTGGGCCAGCAATGCCTCCTTCCCCTATAAGAGCCATGACACCTGGTTCGTGACTGAAGACATGCGCTGGGGCTACCTGCCGAAGAGCACCGACATCAAGGCTCTGGTCAACAAGGTGAATCGCAGTGATCTCTGGCGTGCCGCCGCCAAGGCTAATGGCTATGGCAATGGTCCGGCTAGCGACTCCCGCGGCGTTGAAACCTTCTTCGATGGCACCAAGTTCGATCCCAACAATCCCAAGGCTTATCTCAATTCGCTCAAGTTCAAGTCCATGAAGTGAGAGCCGTCCGGCGGGGGTGTTCCCTCCGCCCGCGGCTCCGCCCCAGCCGTGCCGCCAGGGCGATCTGAAGTTTTCCGTTCCGTTGCATCCCGCCATGGTCAACCTCTCCCCCAGTGCTAGCGAGCGCCAGGTCTCCGCGAGCTGGTTGCGTTCACCCCTTGCCAAACAAATCAAGGCGCCGGTGGTGTGCATCGGGCTCACCCTGTTGCTCTGGCAGCTGCTGGCCCAGTTCAATCCTGAGGGTTTTCCGGGGCCGATCCAGGTGATCAGCCAAACCTGGGATCCTTACATCAGCCAGCCCTTTTACGACAAAGGCGGCACATCCAAGGGCATCGGTTTGCAGCTGCTGATCTCCTTGCAGCGGGTGGCTGTCGGCTACAGCCTCGCTGCTGTGGTGGGGATTGGCGCTGGCCTGGCCATCGGCTTGAATCGCTTCCTGCGGCGCGGCTTCGATCCGTTGATCCAGGTGCTGCGCACGGTGCCGCCGCTGGCCTGGTTGCCGATCTCGCTGCTGCTGTTCCAGCAGGCCAGTGTGGCTGCCATCTTCGTGATCTTTATTACAGCCGTCTGGCCGATCATCATCAACACGGCTGTGGGCATTGATGAGATTCCCCAGGATTACAACAACGTCGCCCGGGTGCTGCGCTTGCGCAAGCGCAGCTACTTTGTGGACATCCTGCTGCCGGCGGCGGCCCCGTTCATGTTCACCGGCTTGCGCATCGCCATCGGCCTGGCCTGGTTGGCGATCGTGGCGGCGGAGATGCTAAAAGCCGATGGTGGCATCGGCTTCTTTATCTGGGATGCCTACAACGCTGGCGGTGACAGCAGCACCAGCCAGATCATCCTGGCGATCGTGGTGATCGGTTTGGTGGGTTTGGCCCTGGATCGCCTGGTCGCCTTTGTGGGGCGTCTGGCGGCTAAGGGGGGACAGTAAATGGCAGCTTCATTCCTTACGGTCGATAATGTGACCCGTAGCTTCGCCTTGCCCGGAGGCGGCAGTTATGTGGCGCTGCGCAACATCAAGCTCGAGATTGGCGCGGGAGAGTTCGTCTCCTTGGTGGGCCACTCCGGCTGCGGCAAATCCACCCTGCTCAACCTGATGGCCGGTCTCGACCAGGCCAACGTGGGCGGCATCCTGATCGAGGGTCGTCAGGTCACCGAACCCGGGCCTGAGCGGATGGTTGTGTTTCAGAACTATTCGCTGCTGCCCTGGAAGTCGGTGCGCCACAACATCGCCTTGGCGGTAGATAATGTGATGCGTCAAGCCACCGCGGCTCAGCGGCGGGAGCGCATCCAGCGCAGCCTGGAGACGGTGGGCTTGGCGGCCGCCGCGGACCGCTTCCCCGCCGAGCTCTCCGGCGGCATGAAGCAACGGGTGGCGATCGCCAGGGCTTTGGCGTTGGAGCCGAAGCTATTGCTGCTCGATGAACCCTTCGGCGCCCTCGATGCCCTCACCCGCGGCAACTTGCAGGAGCAGCTGATGCAGATCAGCCAACAGGCTGGCATCACCACCGTGATGGTCACCCACGACGTGGATGAGGCCCTGTTGCTCTCCGATCGCGTGGTGATGATGACCAATGGGCCCGAGGCGGGCATCGGCCAGATCCTGCCCGTGCCCTTTGCCCGCCCGCGCCACCGGCTGGAGGTGATGGAGCATGGCGATTACTACCAGCTGCGCAGTGAGCTGATCGGGTTCCTGCAGCAGCAACGGCGCCTGCGCCAGCGGCGGGCCGCCAGCGCCGCCTCAGCGGCCGCCGCCACCGCGCCGGCCGCCAGCACCGCCGTCCCAACGGGTGTGGCGGTGGGTCGCGACGCCACGCCAGCATTCACGGCGGCCGGGGCTGCGGCGGGTGCGGTGGCAGGTGTCGTGGGCGCCGCCGGTCGTTCCGGTGCGCCGGGACCTCGGCCTACCCGGGTGCGGCTGGGCTACTTGCCGGGCCTGGATGTGGCTCCTCTGGCTTTGGCCCAGCAAGAGGGGCTGTTCGATCCCCAGCTGCTGCAGCTGATTCCGGTGCCCTTTGCCAGCTGGGATCGGCTGGAGGGCGCCCTGGTGGAGGGAGATCTGCAGGTGGCGTTCCTGCCCGCCACCGCCCCCTTGCTGCTCAACCTCGGGCTGGTGGGCCGCAGCCCCTGGCCGGCGGTCACGCCCCTCACCCTCAGCCGCAACGGCAATGCTGTGTGCCTGGAGCGGGGTCTGCAACGGCAGGGCATCCGCGATCGGGCGTCCCTGGCCGATTGGCTGCGGCAGCAGGGCCAACCCTTCGTGCTGGGGGTTCCCCAGCGCTTCGGCATCGCCGAGCTGCTGCTGCGCCACTGGCTGGCGGCCGGCGGCATCGACTTGGAGCGGCAGGTGCGCTTCTTGGCCCTCTCGCCGTTGGTCATGCCAGGGGCGGTGCGCACCGGCGAGATCCAGGGCTTCATCGCCGGCCGCTACCGGGTGGCCGAGGCGGTGGAGAACAACCAGGCGTTTGTGTTGGCTACCGATCTCGACATCTGGAACGGCCATCCGGAGAAGCTGCTCACCTGCTCGGAGGCCTTTGCGGCCGCCGCACCGGAGGCGTTGCTGGAGCTGATCGCCGGCCTGATCAAGGCGTGTGTGCGCTGTGATGACGGCGGACGGCGGCTGGAGCTGATCGACCTGCTCAGCCAGCCCCAATGGCTGGCCAGCCGCGCCTCGATCGCCCTGCAGCGCCGCTTCGATGACGGCAGCGGCGGCCCGCTCGAGACCGGCCGCATGAACTTCACCCGCTACCACGCCGACCAGGCCAACTATCCCAATCCCGCCGAAGGGGCCTGGCTGCTGAGTCAGTTCTGCCGTTGGGGCCTCTGCCCGTTCCCCAGCAATCGGGTGGAGCTGCTGGGCAGCGTGTATCGCACCGATCTCTACAACCGCGCCGTGGAGCGAGCCGGCCTGGCCCTGCTTCAGCCCGGCCGGGTTCCGTTCCAGTTGGCCGATGGCCTGGCCTTCGATCAGGACGATCCCCTCGCTTACCTGGCCAGCCTCGGGGTGTCCGCCCCCGCCCAGGCACCCCTGCCTTTGCCCACCACCGAACCCGCCCTGAGCCGCTGAGATGACCGCCGTGAGTTCCGCACCCCACCCGAGCCGCAGCGGCGAGGGCGCTCCGTTCCTGGCCTTCCGCGATGTGGGACAGGTGTTCGAGGGGCGTCGCGGCCGCTTCGAGGCGTTGCGGGGGATCAATCTCGAGGTCAGCCAGGGGGAGTTCCTCTGTGTGATCGGCCACTCCGGCTGCGGCAAGACCACCTTGTTGAACATGGTGTCGGGTTTCCTCAAGCCGAGCCATGGCGAGGTGACCCTGGCTGGGGTGCCGATCCAGGAGCCCGGCCCGGATCGGATGGTGGTGTTCCAGAACTATTCGCTGCTGCCTTGGCAGACCGTGCGCCAAAACGTCGCCATGGCGGTGAAGGCGGCCCGGCCGGAACTCTCGGCAGTGCAGCAGCGCCAGGTGGTGGATCACCATTTGGAGATGGTGCATCTACTGGAGGCGGCGGAGAAGCGACCGGCGCAGATTTCCGGGGGGATGAAGCAACGGGTGGCGATCGCCCGGGCCCTGGCGGTGAGCCCGGCGGTGTTGGTGCTGGATGAACCCTTCGGTGCCCTCGATGCGATCACCAAGGAGGAGATGCAGGAGGAGCTGCTAGCGATCTGGCGCGAGCAGCGGCCCACGGTATTGATGATCACCCATGACATCGATGAAGCCCTGTTCCTCGCCGATCGCATCGTGATGATGACCAACGGCCCGGCCGCCACGATCGGCGAAGTGCTGAGCATCCCGTTCGAGCGGCCGCGGCGTTACGAGCAGATCCAGGCGGATCCGCGCTATGGCCAGCTGCGCAACCACGCCCTCGATTTCCTGTATCGCCGCCATGCCCATGGCGATGACTGAGGCCCGCGGCAGCCGCTCCGGCGCGGCGGGGCAGCGGCTCGGCCAACCCCAGCCACCCGCCCAACCAGCCACACCCCAACCAGCCACACCCCAACCAGACACCCCCGAAGCGCCTCCACTCCAGTCGCCCGAATGCCAGCAGCAGCTGCTGTTGCCGATTGGTCACACCTTGATCCTCGATGGCCACAGCCGCCGCCATTGCGGGCCGTTGCAGGTTGGCGAGGGATTGCTGCGGGTGGCGTATTTGAGCAATCGGCCCGAAACCCCTTTGCAAAGACCCCTGACGATCGGCTTCTTGCAGGCCGGTGATCCGGTGCCGTTGCAGATGCTGGCCCATTCCAACCTGCACCTGGAGGCGATCCAGCCCAGCCGTCTCTGCGATCGCGTTGCTGGGGCCGACGCGGAAGACACGATTTGCCTGGCGGATTGGACCGCCTCGCTGCTCGCCCTGCACCGGCTGCCGGATTCCGACCGCCGTCTGCAGGCCTTGTTGCAACTGCTGGTGCATCGCCTGGGCCAACGCCGCGGCCCCTGGTATCACCTGCCGATGCGGCTCAAGCACGAAAGTCTGGCCGAGATGGTCAACCACTCCCGCGTCACCGTGACGCGCCACATGTCGCGATGGCGCAAGCGCGGCTGGATCGACCCCGGTGGCCCCGGTCGGCCCGAGCTGCGGTTGGCGCCGGCGTTGATCGAGGGCTGAAGGGGCGTCGCTGCCGGTGGCTGGCGTGCTGGCGCCTCAGTCCAGCCGCTCCAGGGTCACGGCCGCCGCCTTGAGCTCCGGCTGCTTGGAGTGGGGGCAACCCAGCTCATGCATCAGCCGGTTGGCCTCGCAGGCATTGGCCTGGGAGGCACCCCAGTGCATCGGCAAAAACACGGTGCCGGGGCGGATCCGCTCGCTCACCAGGGCCCGCGCCCGCACGGCGCCGCGGCGGGAGCGCACCCGGCACCAGCTGCCGTCCGCGATCCCGTGGCGGGCGGCGTCCTCGGGGTTCACCTCCAGCAGGGCCTCGGGATGCTGGCGCCGCAGGCGCTCCACGTGGGCGGTGCGGGTCATCGTGTGCCAATGGCCCAGGTAGCGGCCCACCGTGAGCACCAACGGATAGTGCTCGCAGGGGGGCTCCGCCAGCCCCAACGGCGGATCGGCCTGCAAGCGGGCGCGGCCGG
This sequence comes from Cyanobium sp., assembly GCA_044234415.1. Classification (GTDB taxonomy): domain Bacteria; phylum Cyanobacteriota; class Cyanobacteriia; order PCC-6307; family Cyanobiaceae; genus Cyanobium. Next base: position 3,073 of record JBIIIX010000094.1, on the reverse strand, counting down.
AGGGGGTGGGAAACAAGCGCCCGTCGGGGCCCGGGGTTGTGTAAAGCCGGGCCTGCCCGGCACCCGGCGCGGTGCCGTGGGGGAAGGGCCACTGCTGGGGGCCGTGCTCGGCCAGCAGGGCGTGGCTGAGGCCGCTCAGGTCGCAGAGGCGGCCGCTGCTGAGGCCGACGAACTCGGCAAACACCTCCGCCGCCGACGTCCAAGGGAACAACTCGGCGAAGCCCAGCCGCCGCCCCACATCGGCGAAGATGCGCCAGTCGGCTCGGGCCTCGCCGGGCGGTGGGCGGAAGGCGGGGCAGAGGGTGACGCGCCGCTCGGAGTTGGTCATCACGCCGCTCTTCTCACTCCACTGGGCGGCCGGCAACAGCAGGTGGGCCACGGCGGCGGTCTCGCTGCCGGCGTAGGCCTCGCTCAGCACCACAAACGGGCAGTTCAAGGCGGCGGCCCGCACCCGATCCAGCGCCGGCAGGCTCACCAATGGGTTGGTGGCGGCCACCCACCAGAGGTCGAGCTCGCCCCGCTCCATCGCCTCCACCTGGTCCCACACCGCCAGGCCGGGTTCGGCGGCGATGGCGCCGGGCGCCAGGCCCCAGTGCCGCTCCACGGCGGCGCGGTGCTCGGCGTTGGCCACCGAGCGATAGCCCGGCAGCAGCTGGGCCAGGCCGCCCACCTCGCGGCCGCCCATGGCATTGGGCTGGCCGGTGAGCGAGAACGGGCCGGCGCCGGGTCGGCCGATCTGGCCGCTGGCCAGGTGCAGGTTCACGATGCCGCTCACCGTGGCGCTGCCCTCCACGCTCTGGTTCACCCCCATCGACCAGAGGCTCAGCACCGAGCCGCTGCTGGCCCATAGCGCTCCCAGCCGCTCGATCAACCCCGGCTCCAGGCCGCAGACCAAGGCGCTGCGCTCGGGCGTCCACTGCCGCCACAACGCCTCCAGCGCCGGCCAGCCCTCGGTGTGGGCATCGAGGAAGGCATGGTCGAGGGCGTGGCGTCGCAGCAGGTCGTGGCCGAGGCCGCAGAGCAAGGCCAGGTCGCTGCCGGGCCGGATCGCCAGGTGCAGGTCGGCGGCGTCGCTGCTGGCGGTGGCGCGGGGATCGACCACCACCAGCTGGAACGCCTCGCCGCGCCGGCGGCGCTTGAGCAAGCGCTGGAACAGCACCGGATGGCAGTCGGCGGTGTTTGTGCCGATCAGCAGCACCAAGTCGGCGCTGTCGAGGTCGTCGTAGCAGCAGGGGGGGCCGTCGGAGCCGAGGCTGCGGCTGTAGCCGGCCACGGCCGAGCTCATGCACAACCGCGAGTTGGCATCGAAGTTGTTGCAGCCCAACGCCCCTTTGAGCAGCTTGTTGGCGGCGTAATAGTCCTCGCTGAGGAACTGACCGGAGCCATAGATCGCCAGGGCCTGGGGGCCGCGGCTGGCGAGGGTGGACTGGATGCGCTCCACCAGCAACCCATAGGCCCGCTCCCAGCTGATCGGCGCGAACGGCTGGGAGCGATCGGCGCGCCATTGGGGCGTGGTGAGGCGGTTGTGGTGCAACGTCTCACCCACCGTCGCCCCCTTCACGCACACCTGGCCGAGGGAGGACGGGTGGTGCCGGTCACCGCGGGCGCTCCAGGCGGGGGAGTCGGAGCCCGGCGCCGGGGGCTTGAGCTCCAGGCCGCAGCCCACGCCGCAATAGGGGCATTGAGCCTTGGCGCTGGCCGCCGCTGCCGAGGGCTCCAAGCCAGGGCTCGCTGGGGCGGCGAGCGGCACGTCGGTGGTGGGTGGAACGGCGGTCAGAGGAAGGAGAGCAGAAGGAGTGAGGAAGTGGGTTGATTGCACCAACGCCCCGCTGGCCCCTGTGTCGCGATAGCTACAGAAGACAGGGGTGCGCGACACAGGGGGCGCCGATCGGCGTCACGGCCAATGGAAGACCTCGCCAGGGCCAGCCCTTGGCGCCGCGCCGCTGCCCTCGCGCCCGCCCAGCCCCCGCTGGCTCCAGCCTGGGGGCGATCCACGGCCGTTCCGTTCCCGATGCCTGAGTCCGGCAGTGCCCTGCCGCCCTTGCGGGCCTGTCTGCTCAGCGGCGGCGCCAGCCGGCGCATGGGCCAAGACAAGGCGCTGCTGCCCCATCCGGAAGGGGGGTGCTGGCTGGAGCGCAGCCTGGCGCTGCTGTCCGGCCTGGAGCTGCCGATCAGCTTGCTGAGCCGCCACCCGCGGCACCTGGAGCTGGCCCGGCAGTGGCATGGGGCCAGGATCAGGGAATCGCAGGGGCGTTCATCCAAGCGGTCCGCGGACAGCCGCCCATGCCCACCCATGGCCAGGGACTGGCCGGCGGGGTTGCCAGGGGAGCCAGGCGCCAAGCCGCCTGAGGCCGCGGCGGAGCTGGTTCCTCCGCAAGCTGCCCGCCCAGCTCCGCCGCGTCAGCCTCCGATGGCATCTGAGCTGGGACGGCTGCCCGCCGCTGACACCGCCCACCGCGAAAGCGTTGCCCACCACGAAACCGTTGCCCACCGCGAAGGCTCTGGACACCGCCAAAGCGTTGCGGACCCCGAAAGCGTCGCGGACCCTGGGTTTGAGGCCCTGGAGGAGCCGCCCCCCTGGGAGGGGCCCCTGCTGGCGCTGCATCGCCTGATGCAAGCGCACCCGGATCAACGGCTGCTGCTCTGCCCGGTGGACATGCCTTGGCTCAGCTTGGAGGTGTTGCACGAGCTGGTGGCGGCGAGTGAGGGGGATCCCCGGGCCTTTCAGCTGGCCCATGACGGCGAACAGCTGCAACCGTTGCTGGGGATCTACCCAAGCGATGCCGAATCGCGCCAACACCTCGCCGAGGCCACCGCCAAGGGAGAACGGCGCCTGCAGACCTGGCTGAAGGGGCAGCCCTGCCGAGATGTGCGGCTGGAGGCCCAGGCCCTGCGCAATGTGAATCGGCCGCGGGAGTGGTTTGAGGTGGTGGCCTCCAACTGATGCCATAGGCCCCAGCGATCACCGCTTGGCCTTGGAGGTTGGCTGATCGCCGCAGAGGCGGAAACGGGGTGTTAAATCCAACACACTTCTGGGGTGATGGCTGATTTGATTCAGGCCGAGGTTGCCAGC
>JBIIIX010000093.1:0-9988 GCA_044234415.1 Cyanobium sp. | reverse complement strand
CGAAACAGCTCGATGTCGTGGGGGCGGATGAACAGGGTGTCGTCGCTGGAGCCGTTGCCGCCCTGGTGCTGCGCTCCAGCCACGGCATCTGGGCTGGCGGCGGCGATCGGGGTGGCGGGTAGGGCCTGGCGTGGCAGCACATTCACCGCCCCCACGAAGCTCATCACGAAGGGTGTGGCCGGCTGGTCATAGATCTCCGCCGGGGAGCCGATCTGCTCGATGCGTCCCTCGTTCATCACCACGATGCGATCCGCCACCTCCATCGCCTCCTCCTGGTCGTGGGTGACGATCACCGTGGTCACGTGCATCTCATCGTGGAGATTGCGCAACCAGGCCCGCAGTTCCTTGCGCACCTTGGCATCGAGGGCGCTGAACGGTTCATCCAAGAGCAGCACCCGCGGCTGCACAGCCAGCGCCCGGGCAAGGGCCACCCGCTGCCGCTGGCCGCCGGAGAGCTGGGAGGGATAACGGCCGCCATAGCCCCGCAGTTGCACCAGATCGAGCAGCTCATCCACGCGCCGCTGAATCGCTGGCCGTTTCCAGCGCCGCAGCTCCAGCCCGAAGGCCACGTTTTGGCGCACGGTGCGGTGCTTGAACAGCGCAAAATGTTGGAATACAAACCCCACCTGGCGCGCCTGCACGGAACGGTCGGTGGCTTCTTCACCGGTGATCCAGATGCGGCCGCTGTCCATCTCCTCCAGGCCAGCGATCAAGCGCAGCAAGGTGCTTTTGCCCGATCCGGAGGGTCCCAGCAAGGCCACAAGGGAGCCGCTCTCGACATCGAGGCTCACATCCTGGACAGCCTTGAAGTCACCGAAGCTCTTGCTGACATTGGCGACGCGGATCCCCATGGAGGCTGCTGGTATCGATCGGGAGGGGCCTCAGCGGCACAAGGTGGAGACCAGGTGAACGCGGTACCGGAGCGTGGTGGCAGGCCGGTGCCAAGCCCGGAACCGGATTGCCGTGAGGCCTCTCGAAGATTAGGAGCATGCCCGGCGTGCCATGGCGAGCAAACCGCCTTGGGCGCTGCCGCCAGCTTGACGCACTCGGATCAGGCCGCCTCAGTGGGGATAGTGGGGATCCTGCCAACAGCGAGGCAGCGTTTCACCGGAGGGAAAGCGCAGCTCCTGCTTCGGGTAGTCGCCAGGGTCCTGCATCTCCTCGCCAGCGTGGATGCGGCCCTGCACGTTGGCCGCGAAGGGATCGAACAGCTGCTTGAGATCCAGGACCTCCACCAAGCTGCTGTCGTCGTCGTGGCGGATCTTGAGAAACATGGAGGTCCTGGCGCTGGTTACCTGCAAGCTAGGCCGCCCCTTTGAAGCCGCGTAGTCGCCGATACAGAACCACAAGGCTGCTCCGCCTTTCCGGGTTCGGGGCGGCAAGCCCCCACGCCGAGGGCCTGCCTGGGTGGCGATGCCCGCAAGGGCCCCAGGAGATCGCTGCTGGCATGAGCCCCGGGGGCGGGCCCATCCCCGCTGACGACGACGCGCATCCGAACAGGATCTGAAGTCTTCTGCGGGACAGGGCTCAGCTGCCCAGAATGAAGTCGTTATCCCGATTAACGCGCCAGGGGTTGCGGATGTCCCATCACCAGGTTCTGATCGTCGGCGGTGGAGCGGCGGGTCTCACCGTGGCCGCCCAGCTGAAGCGGGCCCGTCCAGCGTTGGCCATCACACTGCTGGAACCCTCCGACCAGCACGACTATCAACCCGGATGGACCCTCGTGGCCGCGGGGGTGTTCAGCCTGGAGGAGACCCGGCGACCCGAGGCTGGGCTGATTCCCCCCGGGGTGCGCTGGATCCGGGCCGCAGCCACGGCGTTCAACCCCGACGCTGGCCAGGTCAGCACCAGCGCTGGCGACACCCTGGACTACGACGTTCTAGTGGTGGCGACGGGAATCAAGCTCTGCTGGGAGCGCATCGCCGGGCTCCCTCAGGCCCTCGGCCAGAACGGCATCACCAGCAACTACCGCCGCGATCTGCTGCCTTACACCTGGAACACCATCCAAGCGTTCCGTGGCGGTACCGCCCTGTTCACCTTCCCGCAAACGCCGATCAAGTGCGCCGGGGCGCCCCAGAAGATCATGTACCTGGCGGATGATGTGTTCCGCCGTGATCCCTCCGTGGCGGAGCGCACCACGGTGATCTACGCCACGGCCACCCCGGGCATCTTCGCGATACCCACCTTTGCGGAACCGTTGCGGCAGGTGGTGGCCCGGCGCGGCATCCAAGCCCGTTATCAGCACACCCTGCGCGAGGTGCGCGCCGACGTGCGCGAGGCGGTGTTTGATGTGCGCGAGGGAGAGGCGCAGCGGCAGGAGGTGATCCGCTTCGACATGCTGCATGTGACCCCGCCGATGGCGGCTCCTGACGTAGTGGCCAACAGTCCTCTGGCCGTGGACGCCCCCGGCGGCTGGGTGGAGGTGGACCAATTCAGCACCCAACATGTGCGTTACCCGAATGTGTTCTCCCTGGGAGATGTCTCCTCGCTGCCCAACTCGAAAACCGCCGCGGCGATTCGAGGCCAGGCGCCGGTGCTGGTGGAGAACCTGCTGGCCCATCTGGATGGCAAACCGCTCCTGGCCCGCTACGACGGCTACGCCTGCTGCCCGCTGATCACTGGCTACGGGCGCACGATCATGGCGGAGTTCAACTACAAGGCAGAGCCGGTGCCTTCATTCCCCTTGGATCCCACCGAGGAGCGCTGGAGCATGTGGTTTGTGAAACGCAATCTGCTGCCGATGCTGTATTGGAATCGGATGCTACGCGGCTACCCCCATGAGCGGCGTTTCATGCCGGGGTTGGCACAGCGAAACTGATCACCGCTGCATTCTGATGCCGCCGTGATCGTGAAGGTGGCTTGCCGTTGGCCGGATCTGCCCTATCCCTGGGGCAAATCAGCGTCGATCAGGCTGTCCTTGCTTTGCTTCAGGTCTTTCCAAAGCTGGCGAATCTGCGCGTAGGCCGCCTCCTGGCTGAGTTTGCCGTTGGCCTGTAAGCCCACCAGCAGCCCAACGCGATCCGCGAAGGTTTCCAAGTTCTGATGGAACACCAACCGTTGCGGCGACCAGCCGCCGCCGCGGTAGCTGCTATGGGCCTCCAGCGGCGACCGCACGGTGTCCGTCGCGGTCGGCTCCTCGGCCGGGGATTCATGGTTGTAAGGGCCTGCCATGCTGTCAACACACATCTATCCATTGTGCCTGCCACGGCGGGCTGGCTGAGGTTCGTGCCGAATCCTTGCTGCAGGGGCCCAAGGGCCGCTGCTCCAGCCGATCCCCCTGGGAACCAGGTCCGCCTTCGGCTGGCAGCAGGCTGGCCAAGACCAGACTCGGCTGGCGGACAATGATCCTTAAACACCCCATAACGCCACAGGGTGTGGGGATTTGCTATCCAGGTGTCGGTCCTTTTCACCAGCACCAATGTCCTTCGCGAAGAAGGCTTCCATTCTCGGCCTGGGCGCCGTGCTCGCCTCAGGCACCACCGTGGCCGTGCTCGCCCAGGGCGCTCCCACGATCAACGGCGCTGGCGCCACCTTCCCAGCCCCCTTCTACCAAAGTGCCTTTGCCGGGCTGGCCAGAAGTGGCATCAAGGTCAACTACCAATCGGTGGGTTCCGGCGCTGGTGTGCGCCAGTTTGTGGCGGGCACCGTGGATTTCGGCGCCACCGATGAACCGATCAAAGCCTCCGATGCCGCCAAGGTGAAGCGCGGCGCGATCCAGTTCCCCTCGGTGGGTGGCACGATTGCGGTGGGCTTCAACAAGCCGGATTGTGCCGATCTCAAGCTCACCCAGAAGCAGTTAACAGAGATCTTCCTGGGCAAGATCACCAACTGGGGCCAGCTCAAGTGCGGCAGTGGGCCGATCACCGTGGTGCATCGTTCCGATGGTTCCGGCACCACATACGCGTTCACCAGCTCCCTTTCCGCCTTCTCGCCGGAGTGGAAGAGCAAGGTGGGTGAGGGCAAGAGCGTGAACTGGCCAGTCGGGATTGGCGGCAAGGGCAATGAGGGCGTGGCGGCCTCGATCAGCAATACTCCTGGCTCGATCGGCTACATCAACCAGGCTTTCGTGCGCGGGCCGATCAAGGCGGCCGCGGTTCAGAACCGAGCGGGCAAATTTGTCAAGCCAAATCTCAAGGGAGGGCGAGCCGCTCTCTTGAATGTGCGGCTTGACAGCAATCTTGCCGGGGAAGATCCCAATCCCCAAGGAGCTGACAGCTATCCCATTTCCACGCTCACCTGGATCCTCGCCTATGAGAAAGGCAATGGCGAGAAGGCCGGCACGATCCGACGCGCCTTGTTGTTCCTGCTCAGCCCGGCGGCTCAAAATAAGGCCGACGACCTTGGCTATGTTCCACTCCCCGCTGACCTTGTGAAGAAGTCGCGCGAGGCCGTTGCGCGCATCGGCTCCTGATCGCTTGGCTATTCCCCAGGTCTAACCTTGCGCGGCTTCACGATTTAGATCGCGACAGGGGCGGCGGCGGCCGCTCCTTTTTTTTGCCGCTTTTTTTGCCGCTTTTCTTTGGCTCTGTATTGAAGGGGCCATCACCACACAATCAGGAATGGATCAGCGGGGCCGACTGGGGACCTGATGGGAGACCTCACACCCCCCTGACCTGCGTTAACCAGGCCTTAACAAGCGCACTACCTCGTCTTTGCCTGTGGCGCTGATGGCGCCCATAAGGTCGCCTCTGACACATGCCTCACAGCCATGGTGATGTCGCCGACGCCTTCGCAACAATGCGGAGACGACTTCCGGGAGCTGCTCGAAGCCAGCTATCGCCAGAATGCCCTTGTGCATCTCACAGCCGGCAGCCGCGTGCCCCTGTTGAAGCACAACTTCTGGCTGGTGGTGCGCGGCATGGTTCGGCTTGGCGCCATCACCATTCACGGCGATGAAACCCTGCTGGGATTAGCCGGGCCGAATGAACCCTTTGGCGATCCCCTCAGCGCGGTTCTGGCCTACCAGGCCACCACTCTGGTGGACACCGACCTGCTCTGCCTGCCGGCCAGTGAACTGCGCCGCCAGCCACGCTTGGCCTCGGCCATGTTGGAGGCGGTGGTGCAACGTTATCGCCAGAGCCAATCCCTGCTGGCACTGATGGCGCTGAGGCGGGTGGAGGAGCGGGTGCGGGGCTTTCTGGAGATGCTGGTCAGCGATTACGGCCACCCATGTGAGCAAGGCCTGCGGCTCCACGTTCGCCTCACCCATCAGGACATCGCCAACGCGGTGGGAACCACGCGGGTCACCGTCACCCGCGTGGTCGGCCAGCTGCGCCAGGAGGGCTGGTTGATGTTCGATGCCGAGCGCCGTTTGGTGGTCAGCCATCTGCCAACCCGGTGACCCAGCTGTTTTGGCGTGGCGCGATCGCAACCGATAATCGGGAGATGGATTGCTCCCTGCTGCTGGTTGAGGACGACGACACGATCCGGGAAACCATCCTCGAAGCGCTCGACCAGGAGGGATTTCGCGTCACCGCCTGCGCCAACGGCAGGGATGCCCTGAAGGCGCTCCAGGCGGGACAAGAGCCAGAACCGCCCTTTGCCCTGGTGGTGCTCGATCTGATGCTGCCCGGCCTGGATGGGCTTGAGATCTGCCGCCAGCTACGCCAGGCCGGCGATAGCACGCCGATCCTGGTGGTCAGCGCCCGCGACTCGGAGGCCGATCGCGTTCGGGGCCTGGAGGTGGGCGCGGACGACTACCTGGTGAAGCCCTTCGGCATGCGCGAGCTCGTGGCCCGCTGCCGGGCGCTGCTGCGACGCAGCCTCTCCAGCACAGCCATGCCGCAGGTGCTGGAGCATGCCAACCTGCGCCTCTACCCGGAAGAATGCCGCGTCACGCGTGATGGAATCGATGTGAACCTTTCGCCGAAGGAATACCGCCTGCTAGAGTTATTCATGCAACATCCGCGCCGCGTCTGGAGCCGCGACAAGTTGCTGCAACACATCTGGGGCCACGATTACTTCGGTGACAGCAAAACCGTGGATGTACACATCCGTTGGCTGCGCGAGAAGCTGGAGAACAATCCCTCCGCGCCCGAACATCTGGTGACCGTCAGGGGCTTCGGCTACCGCTTTGGTTGATGCTGGCACTTCTGGGGTTGCTGTTGGGTGGCTTGCTGGGCTGGCTGCTGGCCCGCCGCCTCACGATCCGGCAGCGGCCGACGCCAGCCGTGCCACCTTCGCAACTGCTGGGCTGGATTGTGGAGGATCCGGAGGGTTGGCTGATCCTGGATGAGGCCAACCAGGTGCATCTGCTCAATCCCCGAGCGGCGACGCTGATGCAGCTGGCCCGTGTGATCCCCCCATCCCGCCAACCGCTGGACCAGCTCAGCACCGCCCCCGGGCTGCTGGAGTTGATCCGCGATTGCCGCCAGCGCCAACGGGCCCAACGGCTCACCTGGCAACCCGGGGATGAACCGCTCGATCTGTTGGCGCTGCCGGGCAGCGGCGGCTGGGTGGCCGTGCGGTTGCAGCGCCGCCGCTCCCTGGAGGCGCAGCAGCGGCAGCAGGAGCGCTGGGTGAGCGATGTCGCCCACGAACTCAAAACGCCGCTGACAGCCCTGCTGCTGGTGGGCGACAGCCTGGCAGCCCAGGTGAACAGCCGTAACGCGGTGCTGGTGGAGCGACTCCAGCGGGAGCTCCGGCGGCTGCAGCAGCTGGTGGGCGACATCCTGGAGCTCTCGCGTTTGGAAAACACCCTGCCCGGCCAGGGCCAGAGTCCCAGCACCGTGGCCTTGGCCGCGTTGGTGGAGCAGGTGTGGAGCGGCCTGCGGCCGCTGGCCGAAGAGCGCTGCATCCAGCTGAAGTTGGCTGGAGATGCTGATGCGCAGGTGGAGGCGGATCCGGCCCGATTGCATCGCGCCCTGCTGAACCTCCTCGATAACGCCATCCGGTTCAGTCCCGATCGGGGCACGGTGGATGTGGACATCTCCACGTCCCGCGGTTGGTGCCTGCTGGCGGTGCGCGATCACGGCGAAGGCCTCTCCCCCCAAGACCAGGCCCATCTGTTCGAGCGCTTTTATCGCGGCGATCCAGCCCGCATGCGCTCCCGCCGCAGCGGCAGCGGCCTGGGCCTGGCGATCGTGCAGCAGATCGCCATCACCATGGGTGGCCGGGTGCAGGCCACCAACCATCCGCAAGGAGGAGCGCTGCTGGAGTTGGTACTCCCGATGGGAAGCTAAAACGCATGGCCGCCCTTCCCGCCGCCGCCGCCTCGATCGCCGCGGTGCTCGACCCCATCATCCCCAGGGTGTCGGCCTGGATGGCGCAGAGGGACGACGTGCTCTCTCTGGCCCAGGGGATGGTGCACTGGTCGCCGCCTGAGGGGGTGGACGCGGCGGTGATCGAGGCGCTGCGCCAAGCCCGCCACGCCTCCGATCGCCTTGACAACCCGCATCGCTATGGCCCCGGGGCCGGCGATCCCGAGCTGCTCGCGGCGATCGCCAGCCAGCTGAACCAGCACCACGAGTTGGATCTCTCAGCCAGTGACCTGTGGGTCACCGCTGGCAGCAACATGGCGTTCCAGTTGGTGGTGCGGGCGATCTGCGATCCCGGCGACGCCGTGATCGTGCCGCTGCCGTGGTACTTCAACCACGCCATGGCCATTCAGCTGGCCGGCGCCGAACCGGTGGGGGTCGCCGCTGGCCTGGTGCCCGATCCCGATGTCCTGGCCAAGGCAATCACGCCGCGCACGCGCGCCATCGTCACCGTCTCACCCGGCAATCCCAGCGGCGTGGTGATGCCCCGAGCCACGCTCTCCGCCATCGGCGCCCTCTGCGCCCGCCATGGGCTGTTCCATCTCAGCGACGAGGCCTATGCCCTGTTCCGTCACGGCTCGGAGCCCCACTGGAGTCCGGGCAGCGCTGGCGGCAGCGGCGCCCACACCGTGACCTTCCAGACCTTTTCCAAGGCCTACGGGATGGCGGGTTGGCGCCTGGGCTACGCCGCGGTGCCCCGGCAGCTGGGCCCGGCGTTGGGCAAGTTGCAGGACACGGTGCTGATCGCCCCGTCCCGGGTGGTTCAACGGGCCGGAGTGGCCGCCCTGGCCTCCGGTCCGGCCTGGTGTCAGGCGCGAACGGCCAGCCTCGCCCCGGCCCTGGAGCTGCTGCGGGAGTTGCCCGAACAGCTGCAAGGCCTTGGCCTGGAAGCCCGTTGGCTAGCTCCGCTGGATGGGGCGTTCTACGGATTGCTCGAGGTGGCCAGCCCGGTGGCGGGGGAAGCGTTGGTGCGGCGCCTGCTGCTCGAGTTCGGCGTGGCCACCCTGCCAGGCGAGAGCTTTGGGCTGCCTACCCAGCCGGGCCGGGCGGTGCTGCGGCTGAGCTACGGCATGCTGCGGGGAGAGGCACTGCGACAGGCCCTGCAGCGTCTGGGCGAAGGGTTGAGGAGCCTGGCTCGAGGCTGAGGGCAGCGAACTGCACCCGTGGCCGATCGCCCGCCTGGAGGATGAGCGTTGCTCGGAAAGGGGATCAGGCGGCGAATCCAGCTGGAAAACCAAGGCCGAGCCACTAAGCACCCCTGCTGATTCAGGGACCTGATTCGTGGCCCTGATTCAGGGACCTGATGGGGATGCCTGGCCCCGCGGATCGGGGCGGCGGCGTTGCCGACGTCTCGGGCCGGGATCAGCCGCCGGAAACCTTGGCCCGCAGCAGCCAAAGCTGGTCTGCCTGGATCCAGAACAGCAGCAACTGATCGCCCAGCAGCACGCCTTCGCCATGATTGATGGGCAGGCCGCCGCGGCGGGCCTGGGCCAGCGGCAAGCTGCGGCGCTCCAGCAACCCCGGCAGGGTGCTGACGCCCGCTGGGCCCGTCATCTCCGGCCGCGCTCCATCCCAAAGCGCCTGATAGGGCTGTTGGGCCGCGGCCTCGGGCCGCAGCAGCAGCGGCCCCAGTTCGCCAGCGGACCGCCCCGTGGCGTCACTCCCCTGGCCGCGGCGACTTTCGGAACGGCTCGACGGGCTGCCCCCGACGGCTGGCGTTGGAGCGGGTCGCACCTCGCCAGGCTCCAACGCCAGCCGTCGCAGGCGCTCGAGCAGCACAGCCGGGCTCTCCAGCTCGGGGAGGGCTCTGGCTTGGCCGCCGCTGCCCCCACCGCCATGGCGAGCCACGGAAGCACGCCGCTGCGGCTGGGTCGCGACGTTGCCCACCTGGCTACGCGGGCCGGGCTGCCGTGGCTTGAAATCGGATGAGCCGCTCGGCTTGGCCGAGGCACCGGCGCTGGCAGGGGGGGCCTCCGTTGGCGGCGGCGGCGGCAGTTGGTCGAAGCCCGGCAAGGGAACGATCGCGGGGGGTCCGCCCTCCGACTGGTGGCGGCTAAACCGCAGCAGCTCAGGGGTGTCGTCCACCGGGCGGGCATCGCCGAGGGCTGAGGCTGCTGCGGGCTTCAGCCGCTGGCGTTGCAGGTGCAGCAATGCCAGCACCAGGCTGTGCAGCAGCACGGCGGCGAGCAGGCAGAGGCCGAAGGGACGCAGCCGGCGCAGGCCAGGGTTCATGGCAGCTGCAACTCCAGGTTGCGCTTCGGGGCCTCAAGGCGCTCCACCAGGGTCTGAACCATGCCCCATGGGACATCCGCAGCGGGGACCAGGCGAATGCGCACCCCGGGGGAGCGGCGCTCGGCCCGTTGCAGCAGACCCTGCAGCGAGCCTGTGGCGATCGGCTGATTCCAGACCCGCAGGGCTCCGGCGCGGTTCATCTGGATGGTCATCACGCCCCGGGCCGCCGGGCGCTGGGCGAGGCGTTGGGGCATGAGCAGGCAGGCCACCCCCACCAGAGCGAGGGCCACGGCGCAAAATCCGACCGCCGCAGCGTCCATGGCCATGGCTTCAGCGCGGGGGGTTGCGAGGTCGCGCCACAACGCCCAACCGGCGGAGCCTGAACCGCTCTGCTGGATGGGGGGATGGATTCGGGGCGGAAACGACATCAGTACGCGGCGGACAGGGCGGGGCTCAGAGGGAACGGGCTGGGAACTCCAGCACCACCGCGCGCTCCCCAA
>JBIIIX010000410.1:0-2505 GCA_044234415.1 Cyanobium sp. | reverse complement strand
TCAGAGGCTGGCAAGGCAAGTCTTGCTTGACGATCCGCGGTCAGGCTGGCGGCGGTCCGGAGAGCTGGTCCGCAGGGCTGGTCCGGAGGTTCTCCAACCCCGAGCTGCCAGCCGGATGGGGCCAGGGCAGCGTTGGTCCCATCGATCATCGGCAAGCCTCCAGGCCAAAGCCTTGGGAGCCAGGGGCCAGACCTGAGCCACCCAAGGCCGGCGCCCGACCTATTCACCAAACAGATACTTGGCCCATTCCTGATGCTGGCCTGAGCGGATCAGCCGGGCGGCCTCGAAGCCGAAGCCACCCCGAGGAGTGTGGGGCGGCTGGCTGATGACCATGCTCGCCTCCTTGGGCGTGCGGTTGCCCTTGCGTACGTTGCAGGGCAGGCAGGCGGTGGTGACGTTCTCCCAGCTGTCGCTACCGCCACGGCTGCGGGGCAGCACATGGTCGATCGAGAGGGGTTCACCACGGAAGCCGCAGTACTGGCAGCGGTGCTCGTCCCGCTGAAAAATGTTGCGCCGAGTCAGGGGCAGCGGTCGGTACGGCACGTGCACGAACTGAACCAGCCGGATCACGGTTGGCAAAAACGTGTCGTGACGAATCGGATGGGAGCGATCGTGCTCCAGACGCTCCGCCTTTCCCTTGAGCAGCATCACCGTGGCACGGCGCCAGGTTGTGATGTTCAGGGGCTCGAAGGACGCATTGAGAACAAGAACGCGGCCCATGGCAGAACTGCTGCCTCCAGGCATGCTACTGAGAAATTTCGGGGATTCCGTGTCCCTCAGCACCTCGGACAGCCCTTTTTCCCCGGCCCCCAGCCTGGCGCCCCACGAAGCCGGGGTGTCGCGCCAGCGGGCCTGGGTCGAGGTCAGCAGCGCCGCGATCAGCGCCAACGCGCGGGCCCTCTGCCGGCTGATCGGCCCCACGAGCTTGATGGCGGTGGTGAAGGCCGATGGCTATGGCCATGGCGCCGTCAGCGTTGCCCGAGCGGCCCTGAGCGGCGGCGCCAGCAGCTTCGGCGTCGCCACCTTGGCCGAGGGGGTGGAGCTGCGTCGGGCGGGCATCACCGCGCCGGTGCTGGTGCTCGGCAACCTCACCCAACCGGAAGAGCTGCGCAGCTGCTTGCGTTGGCAGCTGATGCCAACGATCAGCAGCATGCGCGAGGCCCTGCTCTGCCACAACCTGGCCCGTGGCTGTGGCCGCGGCCTTGCGGTGCAGCTCAAGCTCGATACGGGCATGACCCGCCTCGGTGTGGACTGGCAGGAAGGGCCCCAGCTGGCCGGGGCGCTGGCGGATCTCGAAGGCATTGAGCTGGCTGGGATCTACTCCCATCTGGCCTGGGCCGATGCCGAGCCCCATGAGGATGACGGCCTCACCGCCCTGCAACTGGACCGGTTTCAGACCGTGCTCCGCCAGCTCGATCAGCAGGGCCTCTCCGTGGGCTGCCGCCATCTGGCGAACTCGGCGGGCACCCTGCGCCATCGCCAGCTCCATTTCGATCTGGTGCGCGTCGGACTGGCCCTTTATGGCCATGCCCCAGCCCCCCACCTCGCCGCCGTGGTGCCCCTGCGGCCGGCCCTCCAGCTCAAGGCCCGCGTCACCCTGGTGCGCGGTGTGGGCTCCGGGGTTGGCGTCAGCTACGGGCATCGCTTCCGCACCAGCCGTTCCAGCCGGCTGGCGGTGGTGGGGATCGGCTACGCCGATGGCGTGCCGCGGCTGCTCTCGGATCGGATGGAGGTGCTCCATGCCGGCCGACGCCTGCCCCAAGTGGGCGCCATCACCATGGATCAGCTGGTGATCGATGCCACCGATGCCCCCGATCTCGACGTGGGCGCCGTGGTCACCCTGCTGGGGCAGGACGGCGACCAGCGGATCACGGCGGAGGACTGGAGTCAGCGTTGCGGCACCATCCCCTGGGAAATCCTTTGCGGCTTCAAGCACCGGCTGCCGCGGCTGGAGGCCAGCGGCGGCGAAGCGACCCCCGGCTGATAAGCTGATCTAGCCCCTGGAGAGGTGGCTGAGTGGTTGAAAGCGGCTCCCTGCTAAGGAGTTACAGGAGGCAACTTCTGTCGAGGGTTCGAATCCCTCCCTCTCCGTTGCAAAGCTTTTGGGGGATTCAACCCTCCTACGCAGGCTCTGGATCACCTGGGTCATCGCCAAACCGATCGGCTGACATTCCTGCCACGGCCTGAACACGGATCTGTTCCGGGCTGGTTGTCCACACCTTCCCGAAGACCAGCCGATCTCTAGAGCTGTCTGTCACCTTGGCGGCAGCGGGTACCCTGTGTCACACGCCCTACCCAGAGCCTCGGTTCCAACGGATTGTTTTCCTTGCCGATCGACCTTGGCGTTCACGGACACCCCACAGCGGGTCCGTGGTTCAAGCGGCAGCATCGCCAGACAGGCACGCTTGACGCAGACGTGCTGATCGCCGCCAACGCTATGGCGCATCACCTCACGGTGGTCGCCGCAGCGTGGTCCCCGCAACGTGGTCGCCCCCAACGTGGTCG
>JBIIIX010000409.1:0-2509 GCA_044234415.1 Cyanobium sp. | reverse complement strand
TCTTGAGGCAGGATGGCGAGTTGGGGTTGGCCTCCAAGGATTGGCGGTAGTAATCCAGCGCTTTCTCCTCATCGCCGGTGCTCATGAAGATGATCGCCATGTTCTTGAGGATCTCGCCCCGGTCGTTGGCGTTCTCCTCCAGCTTGAGGGCCTCCTCGTAGTTGTCCAGCGCTTCGGCGTAGTCGCCGTCGTTCTGGGCCGACAGCCCATCGCGGTAATACACGTAGGCCTCCTTGGCCTTCGGATCGATCGGCAGCAACTTCACGATCAGGTCGGCCATCACCGTGAAGCTCTTGTCGATGAAGTTGTCGTTGCGCTGGGAGCGGGGCACGGCGGCGGAACAGCTGGTCTTCCATCCTGCCGACCCCGGGGCTGGCCAGGGGCCGCGGCTGTCCCAGCACAGGCAGCCAGCCCAGCCCGGCGAGAGCCTGCCCGCGCACCTCGGCCTGGTCGTCCAGCCCTCGCCTCTGGCGGTGGGGCGATGGGCGATGGGCGGTGGGGGGTGGCCCAGCCAGGGAGTCGGCCGGGGTGGGGGAAGCCCCGGGACCGCCGCGGCTGGCCCCCTCCGGCTTCCGGCCAGCGGGCCTCCGGCTTCCGGCCAGCGGGGCAGCGGTGCGCCGCGCCGAACTCCCTAGCCTGCGGGTTGCTGCGCCATTCCGGCCGGTGCCCCGCCCCCCCGCTTCTCCCGCCGCTCCCGCCCAACAAGCCCCCGGGCCGATCCTGCTGGAGGTGGAGGGCCTCAAGTGCGGCGGCTGCGTTCGGGCGGTTGAGCAACGCCTGCTTCAGCACCCGGCCGTGCGCGACGCCAGCGTGAATCTGCTGACTCGCACCGCCTGGGTGGATCTCAACGCCAGCGAGGGGGAGGGAAAGTTCGATCCCGTGCCTGAGCTGCGGGCCAGCCTGGCCGCCCTGGGCTTCGAGGCCCGGCGCCGCGACGAGGATGCCGAGGCCCTGCCTGGGCTGGAACGCCGCCGCCAACGCCACTGGTGGGAGCACTGGCGCCAGCTGGTGTACGCCCTGGCGTTGCTGCTGGTCTCCGGGCTGGGCCACCTGGCGGAGGCCGGCGAGCTGCCCTGGCAGGACCCCTGGAACCTGCTGGGTCGGCCGGGCTTCCACGCGATTGTGGCCACCGTTGCCTTGCTGGGCCCGGGGCGGCCGATCCTGCGCCACGGCCTCGCCAGCGCCCTGGTGGGGATGCCCAGCATGGACACCTTGGTGGGCCTGGGGGTGGTTAGCGCCTACGTTTCGAGCCTGCTGGGCTGGTTGCTGCCCGGCATCGGCTTCCCCTGCTTCTTCAACGAACCGGTGATGCTGCTGGGCTTCGTGCTCACCGGCCGGTTTCTTGAGGAGCGGGCCCGCTGGCGCACCGGGCGGGCCCTGGAGGCGCTCGTGGCGCTCCAGCCGGACCAGGCGTTGTTGCTCAGCGGCGACGGTCCGCCGCGGCCCGTGCGGGTCGGAGGGCTGCGCCCGGGCGATCGCTTGCGGATCCTGCCGGGCGATCGGTTGCCGGTGGATGGGCTGGTGCTGCGGGGTGAGGCGCACCTCGATCTCTCCTCGCTCACCGGCGAGTCGCTGCCGCTGAGCGCCGGCCCCGGGACCGAGCTGCCAGCGGGAGCCCTCAACCTGGATGGAGCCCTCGACCTGGAGGTGCGGCGCAGCGGCGCCGAAAGCGCCATCGGCCGGATCGTGCGCCTGGTGCGACAGGCCCAGGAGCGCAAGGCGCCGATCCAGGGCCTGGCCGACAGGGTGGCCGGCAGGTTCACCGTGGTGGTGCTGCTGCTGGCCCTGGCCACCTTCCTGTTCTGGTGGCTGCGGGGGGCCTCCCTGTGGCCCCAGCTGCTGGAGCCGGGCGCGGCGATGGCGGGCCATGGCCAGGGCGGAGCCTCGGGCCTCGCCGGCCACGGCATGGCCATGGCCAGCGCCGAGACACCCCTGGGCCTGGCCCTGCAACTGGCGATCGCCGTGCTGGTGGTGGCCTGCCCCTGCGCTTTGGGCCTGGCGACCCCAGCGGCGATTGCCGTCGGACTGGGCCAGGCGGCCCGCTCGGGCTTGTTGTTCCGTGGAGGCGATGCGATCGAGACCGCGGCGCGCTTGCGCAGCGTGCTCTTCGACAAGACCGGCACCCTCACCTTGGGACGGCCGTTGGTCCAAAGAATTGTGGTGCTGTCCAACACCATGGCGACGCCGCCGGCCGGCGCCAGCGCGACGGCAGCGATCGGTGCCGCGATCGGCACCGCGATCGCGGCCGGCCCTGCAGCGGAGCCCTACGCGGGGGCCAAGGCCGGCACCTCTCCAGGGGCCACTTCAGGAGTCACTTCAGGGGCCCCGATCGGCGACCTGGCGGGCGACCCGGCGGCTGATCTGCTGCGCCAAGCGGCGGCCTTGGAGCAGCAGAGCCGCCATCCCCTGGCCCATGCGTTGCTGCAGGAGGCCCAGCTGCGCGGCTTGGCCTTGCCGGAGGTGCGCTGGTCCCGCAGCATCAGCGGTGCCGGGGTGGAGGGCCAGCTGC